>NZ_DAMBTF010000022.1:0-46947 GCF_032054185.1 Proteiniclasticum sp. | reverse complement strand
GCCGAACGGCATGTACGGTGGTGTGAGAGGGGGAAGAAATTTCTCCCTACTCGATCGAACCGAAACTTCTCATCTGCGATGAACCCACATCGGCTTTGGATCCTATCGGCAGAAAGGAGATTCTGGATATCCTGCAGAAGGTGAAAGGAAAGACAACGGTCATCTTCTCCACACACATCCTGTCGGATGTGGAAAGGATCTGTGATGAGGTTGCAGTCCTTCATGGGGGAAAGATCGTGCTTCAGGGATCGCTCAGCGAACTGAGGTCAAAACATCGGAAAGACGGTCTTCATATCGATTTCATGACAAGTAAGGAAAAAGAAGAATTTCTGAAGGATGATTCTCTTGGGACATACCGAAATGAGCTTGAAGAGAATGGAACAGGAGTTATCCTCTATAGCCCGGAAATGGGTAGAATGCAGCTGGAAGTTTATGCAGCTCTTCTCAGAATGGGGATGACACCGGTAAAAATAGAAGTTATGGAACCAACAATGGAAAATCTCTTCCTGGAGGTGGTCAGATGAGAAGCTATCTGGCATTTACAAAAAAAGAACTGATGGAAAGTACAAGGACATATAAGCTCTTCGTTCTTCTTATCATATTTATGCTTTTCGGTTTCATGAACCCCATCATTGCAAAGGTCATGCCGGAAGTGCTAAGCAGCTTCCTTCCTGAAGGAATGATCATCAATCTCGAAGAACCGAAAGCTCTGGATTCATGGATGCAGTTCTTCAAGAATATTTCTCAGACCGGTATGATTGTGCTTGTAGTTGTCTTCAGCGGTATCATGGCCAATGAAATCAGTAAGGGGACATTGGAGATTATGCGTACCAAGGGACTGTCCAGAAGAACAATCATCCTTTCAAAATTCACTGCAAGTGCTCTCCTATGGAGCGCAGCGTATGTCCTATGTTTTGGCATAACCTACATTTATACTGAATACTTATGGGATACCAGTGAAATCAGGAATCTGCCCCTTGCTATGATCGCCATGTGGCTTTTTGGGATACTCCTTCTGGTTCTCACGATTTTTGGCGGTCTGCTCTTTAAGAGCATTTACGGATCTCTCCTTTTTACAGGTGGAGTAGTGATCATCCTGACCATATTAGGAATCTTTCCTGATGCAGCATCGTATAATCCAATGAGCCTGATATCACAAGGAGTTCCACTTCTTAATGGTGAATTTATGCCTCAGGATATATATACTGCGATGGCTGTTACCTTAGTTCTGATTGTAATCTTTCTGATGTCTTCTCTTATTGACTGGATCAGACTGTCATAGTGATAATCATAAAAGCCGTTCATAGCGGCTTTTTTTGATTATCCTGAAAAGAGACAATTAATGTTCTATATTATAAGCAATAATATATTAGATGACACAAATGAAAAGAAGATCATGTATAATATAAATAGCGTATGAACTGATTCAATAAATGAGGAGGGTTATCATGTTTTACAATAAGGTGTGTGTCATTACAGGCGGAGCCAATGGAATCGGACGTTACTTAGTGAAAACATTTGTGAAGCAAGGATGTCATGTGGCATTTATCGATAAAGACAAGGATGCTGGCGAATCTCTTATTGAAGAAATTAATGGAGAAGATACAAAGCATCTTTTTTATACGGGTGATGTTGGGATTGAAAAAGAACTTCGCAATTTTACAGACGCGATAAAATTGAAGTATGGAAGGGTTGATTACCTGATCAACAATGCCTGCTTCAGCAATAAAGGGTTAGACAGTGACTGCTCCTATGATGACTTCAATGAGGTTTTAAGAGTTGGAGTGACTGCTCCCTATTTTCTTACCTTACTCCTAAAAGAAATGTTCACTGAAGCAGCTTCCATTATAAATATCTCTTCTACAAGAGCTTTTATGAGTCAGAAGGATACAGAAAGCTATTCTGCTGCAAAAGGTGGTATTACAGCACTTACACATGCCATGGCTATGAGCCTCTCTGGTAAAGTGAGGGTAAACTCCATCAGTCCTGGATGGATTGATACAACCGAGGAAGATGAGTTCAGCGAGTCTGACAGACTTCAGCATCCATCCCAAAGAGTGGGAAAACCTCATGATATTGCTCGCACTGTATTATTTTTATGTGATCCGAATTCGGATTTTATTAACGGAGAGAATATTACTGTAGATGGTGGCATGTCTAAAAGGATGATTTATCATGGGGATGAAAAATGGACATACAATATCAAGGAAAATAAATAATCTTGAAGGTGAATAATGAAGACAATTGAGGTAGTAGCAGCAATCATTATTAAGGATAATGAAGTGCTCTGCATGCAGAGAAATATCAATAAACTAGAATATATATCAAAGAAATATGAGTTTCCTGGTGGGAAAGTGGAATCAGGTGAGGCAAAGCATATGGCTTTGATGAGAGAGCTTGAAGAAGAAATGGGCATTCATCTTAATATTTCAGAAGATGATTACTATCTGACAGTAGATTATACTTACCCGGACTTTAGAATCATCATGCACAGCTATACTGCGCATGTAAAAGAAATTGATTTTGTTATGAATGATCATATAGGATTTAAGTGGTTAACAAGAGATAAACTAAAGGGTCTTGACTGGGCACCTGCAGATATACCCATAGTTAATAAGCTTTCACAGGAGGTATAAATGAACAGCAGTAGTCGGCTAGAAGAAGGGCTAATCCATGGATTTATTGATGGGACACAAATCGCGTTGGAAGAGTATAAGCCAAGGCTTATTATTAATGATCCGAATCGAGGAGAAAAAGTACTGACCAGTATAGTTGACGAACTGGGCAAATGTGATGAATTTTTGTTTTCAGTAGCGTTCGTGACAGAGACTGGGGTAATTGTCCTCCTTAATACACTTAAAGAACTGGCTGATCGGGGAATTAAAGGAAAGATTCTGGCATCCCAGTATCTGAACTTTTCAGATCCGAAAGCACTAAGAAAATTATTGAGTTTAGAGAATATCGAACTTAAAATCATTACTCAAGATGCAGCTAAGATGCATACTAAAGGGTATATCTTCAGAAAAGATAAAGAATACACCATAATCGTTGGAAGCAGTAACTTGACCCAAAGTGCTTTATGTGAAAACAAAGAATGGAATTTGAAGGTTTCTTCTTCTGAGGAAGGTGCATTAGTAAAAAATACTTTGCACGAATTCTACTACATGTTTGATCAAGCTACACCTGTAACAGAATCATGGCTGGATGAGTATAGGAAAATATACGATATCGAAAAAAAGATACGACAAAATACTGAAAAAACGATTAGAGAAAACTTTAGTAGTGAAATATTAAATCTTAATCATGTCACACCTAATATCATGCAGCAGGAAGCTCTTCACGAGCTGGAAAAGGTCAGACTCCTTGAAGAAGTGAGGGCTCTTATCATCTCAGCAACCGGGACTGGAAAGACATATCTCTCGGCTTTTGATGTGAAGAAGTTTAATCCGAAAAGATTCTTATTTGTAGTCCATCGGGAACAGATAGCAAGAGCTGCACTGAAGAGTTTTAGAAGGGTCTTTGGACAGGATAAGAAGATGGCGGTTTTAAGTGGAAATCATAAGGACCTTGATGCAGAATTTATCTTCAGTACGATTCAGACCATATCAAAGGATGACATACTCCATCGGTTTGATCCTAGGGACTTTGACTACATTGCTATTGACGAAGTACATCGAGCTGGAGCTGTATCTTACCGGAAGATCATAGACTACTTCAAGCCGAAGTTTCTGATGGGGATGTCTGCTACACCAGAGAGAACGGATGGCTTTGATATCTATGAGCTGTTTCATCATAATGTACCCTATGAAATCAGACTAAATGGAGCAATGAAGGCTGGAATGATCTGTCCGTTTCATTACTTTGGTGTTACTGAGCTGACTATAAACGGAAGCCTGATTGATGACAAGACTACGTTCAACCATCTTGTATCGGATGAAAGAGTAGCATATATCAGAGATAAAATCGAGTTTTATGGTTATTCAGGAAATAGAGTAAAAGGACTTATTTTTTGCAGTACAAACGAGGAAGCAAGAGAACTCTCATATAAGTTTAATCTTCTTGGCTATAGAACAGTTGCATTAAGTGGTGCAAATACACAAGAAGAGAGAATGGAAGCTGTGGAACGATTAGGACAGGAAAGCCATACTGGTGGACTGGATTATATTTTCACAGTAGACATATTTAATGAGGGTGTGGATATCCCAGAGGTTAATCAGGTCATTATGTTAAGGCCAACAAAATCAGCAATTATTTTTGTTCAGCAGCTGGGAAGAGGACTTAGAAAAATTATGAATAAAGAGTATGTTGTGGTACTTGATTTCATCGGAAACTACGATAATAATTACCTGATTCCGATCGCTTTATCAGGAGATCAGACCTACAATAAAGATAATATCCGTAAGTATATCAAAGAAGTAAATAAGACAATATATGGGTCTTCAACAGTAAATTTCGATAAAATCACAAGGGAAAGAATCTATAAAGCTATAGATCGTGCAAATTTTAATGATCTGAAGCTGATCAAGGAATCCTATATGATGCTTCGGCAACGTTTAGGAAGAATACCGAAATTGAATGAATTTCAGAAGAATGGAGCTATTGATATAGAAAGAATCTTTGCGAAGAAAAAGTCCTATCATAATTTCCTGAAGATGTATGAGAAAGATTATGATATTAAATTAAACGATGTCCAGGAGCGATTTGTGGAATTCGTTTCACAGAAGTATGTTAATGGGAAAAGACCGCATGAACTGGAATTCATCAAGATAATCATGAGCGGAAAAAATGATGTCATACCCAAATTAGAAAAAGTTCTTCTTGAAGAATATAAGATTCTGATTAAGGAAAATACCATCCTCAACCTCGTGAATCAGTTTACGCAGAATTATGCAACTGGGTCATCAAAATCAAGTTATGCAGATGTAGTTTTCATTGAGGAAAATGGGGACCTCTATAATATTTCTTCTGCATTTGAGACTTCTCTTAGGGATTCTAACTTTAAAGACATGATGTCAGAACTAGTTGAAATGGGACTTGAAAATAACAGAGAGAAATATAGTGATCCGTATGAAGAGACCAATTTTGTACTGTACCAGAAATATACCTATGAAGATGTATGTAAGCTTCTCGACTGGAGCAGTAATGAGGTAGCGCTGAACATTGGCGGCTATAAATTCGACCGAGCAACTAAGTCTTTTCCGGTTTTTGTTAATTACAACAAATCTGAGAATATCAGCCATTCTATTCAGTACCATGACCGGTTTCTGTCACCATCGGATTTTGTTGCAATATCTAAGTCTAAACGCACAGTGAATTCTGATGATGTCAGACAAATTTATCGTGCAAACCAAGATGGGGTGGAAATCAGTTTGTTCGTGAGAAAAGACAAGGACGATGTCATCTCAAAAGAGTTTTACTATTTAGGAAAGATTCATGCTGTAGGTTCACCACACCAGTTTATCATGCAGAATACTACATTATCTGCTGTGGAAATTCAGTATAAACTTGATGTTCCAGTCAGAGAAGACTTATACGATTATCTAGTCAGTGACTAGTCAAAAGATGACCAGATTTTGGTCATCTTTTTTGAATATATGAATCATTTTATCACCATAATATCAGTATCAAAATACGAGGTGATTGGAATGAAAAGAAAATTCAAAGGCGCAAGATTTACTACCAAAGGAATCAATACTTCTCTGGCATACGAATTGCAGCTTCTTATATGGGATCTCATTGACCAGTTGGAGGGTGAGCAGGATTATCTTCAGGTTTTTAAACTTGAGAATAAAGAAGGAGAGGTTAAACTTACTCATCGTCAGGAGGAACCGGATTACTCAAGGGATTACATCCTGAAATCAAAAATATTCTCCATCGAATCAGATAACAAGATCTTTGTCATCGACGATGGAGAATATTCTACAATGATGTTTGCCAATGAATACTGATTAGCCCATAAAGATTACTGCTACACCAAGTACACCCACAAGTGCACCGATGACTTCATTGGCTTTGATCTTCTCCTTGAAGAAGATGATGCTTACAGGAATGATCAGGATCGGTACAATCGCCATAAGCGTGGAAGCTATAGCGGTAGAAGTATACTTGATTGCCATGAGTGATAAGGAAACACCAATGACAGGTCCGAAGAGAGACCCGATGGTGATGCCCACCATGGCAGTTTTGTTTTTGAAGGCGCTGAAGAAATTCGGCCACTTTTTTGTCAATGTGATGATGAGGATGAATCCGAGTATTCCGGAAAAAATTCTGATCTCTGTAGCGACAAAAGGATTAAGCTCCGCTACACCGACTTTAGAGAGGATCAGTCCAAGTGCCTGTCCAACAGCACCAAGGAAAGCGAATGTGATTCCTTTAAGAGGATGCTTCACAACAATTTTCTGGCTTCCTTTTTCTTTACCGGTAATGACGATGGCGATACCGATGAAGGTCAGCATCATACCGGCAATCTGGATGAGACCAAGAGTTTCACCAAGGATAAAGTAACTTAGAACCGCTGTGATGGGCGGTGCAAGGGCCATGATCAGCATGGATACTCTAGCGCCGATTTCAACAAATGCCTGGAAGAGAAACATATCTCCTATGACAAATCCCACAAGCCCCGAGATGAGCAGTGCCTGAAATGCTTCAGGTGAGACACTGAGATCTCTGAATCCGTTTGTGATGAAGAAATTGATGATGGTGATGATGAATAATGAGATGACAAGTCTCATGAGATTAAGTACAAGCGAACCTACTTTCTTTCCTGAGTACTCGAAGGATACTGATGATCCTACCCAGCAGAAGGCAGTTAAAAGTGCGGCAATTTCACCGATGAACATGTTTAACCCATCCCGTCTAATTATATTTTACATTTCAATATCTTATCACAGCTTCAAAGGTTTTCATAGAACCATTGAAATCCGGAGAGTGTGAGAAAATGGGGTGTTAAGAGATGAAAATCATATAGAGTGTCACTACTTTTCATGTAGAATAAACATAATCGTAAAAAATACTGAGTGGGGTTATCCAAATTGAAAATTTCAGCCTTTGACGATTTTTTAAAAATTAGGTATAGTATATAGGATTTGAGCATTCTAAAAGGGGTTTTATGACTTCATATTGTTGAACTCGTAAGACCATTCCTGATTTTTTGCCGTTGGAGGAAGAGATGAACAGCGTTTCCGTAGAGAAGAAGAAATTATATCGTACGTTTTTGAAGTACGTTTCATTAAATGTGATCAGCATGATCGGGTTTTCGGCATTTATCCTGGCGGATACCTATTTTATCGCCAACGGTGTGGGAAAAGACGGTCTTGTCGCACTGAACCTTGTGATTCCTGCCTATACAGTGGTCTACGCCATGAGCCTTCTCATCGGTTCGGGCGTGGGTACGGTCTATGCCATCTTCCGGGGGCAGGAGAGAGCCAGAAAAGGGAATGAGGTATTTACCCAGATGATTATTCTGGGCATTTTTATTGGCCTTCTGTTTACCCTGACAGGACTCCTCTATTCAAAGGAAATCGTCACCCTTCTGGGTGCGGAAGGCGTGCTCACAGAACTTTCCCATGACTATACGAAAACAGTATTCAATTTTTCCGTAGCATTCATGGTGAACAGCATACTGGTCAGCATGGTGAGAAATGACGGCCATCCGAAGCTTGCCATGACAGCTATGATGACAGGAAGTCTAAGTAACATCTTACTTGACTATATCTTCATCTATCCGATGAAGCTTGGAATGTTCGGTGCAGCACTTGCAACAGGTATCGCACCTCTTCTCAGCATTCTGGTCATGGTCCCGTTCTTTGTAAAGAAGCAGAACCGTTTTAAACTGGTCAAAACAGCGTTAAGGCTTAAAGACATCGGAAGAGTGATATCCATAGGAATTCCAACGTTTATCACAGAGCTGTCATCAGGCCTTGTGATTCTGATATTTAACCTTGTGATTCTTCACTATATCGGAGACATCGGTGTTGCAGCCTATGGCATCATCGCAAACCTGGCACTGATCCTCATTGCCATCTTCTCAGGAATCGGGCAAGGGATACAGCCCATCATAAGCTTCAATCATGGGAGCGGGAACAAGGAGAATGTGAGAAGGACGTTAAGGCTTGGCGTCATCCTCTCAGCTGTCTTAGGCGCAGCCCTCTATCTTCTCTTTGCAAGCTATCCGGATGAGATCATCAGAGCTTTCAATTCAGAGAACAATCTTGAGCTTTACCAGATTGCAAAGGAAGGAATGAGAATCTATTTTTCTTCGTTCCTCATTGCTGGTGTGAACATCACAATCATCTCCTATTTCTCCGCAAAAGCCAAAGCAAGGCCATCCTTCATCATCTCACTTATGAGAGGGATCATGCTGATTCCACCGATCCTTTTCATCTTTGCCTCAAATATGGGCATTAATGGGGTATGGATGACCATTCCAATCGTTGAGCTGATCACCTTCATGATTGCGGTGAGCCTTCTGGTTCTTGAACGGAAAAAGTCCAGGCAGATATCTTAGGGTATCTGCTTTTTGCTGATGAAAAACAGGCTTTTCATGATAAGATGAGTATAGAATATCAGAACAGTTACGGAGGATTACTATGAGAGTTTCATATGAAGAAATGCTGAATGAATTCAAGAGAATACTACTTAAACGTGGGCTTGATGAGGCGACAGCCCATGAAGCTGCTGAGAATTTTGCACAGACCAGTCTTGATGGCGTCTATTCCCATGGAATAAACAGATTCCCGAGAATCATCGATTATATCGATCGAGGCGTCATAAAGCCAGATGCAAAGCCAGAGTGTGAGATGAAGTTCGGATCCATGGAAAGATGGAACGGAAACCTTGGACTTGGAAACATCAATGCAAAAAGAGCCATGGAGAGAGCATGTACCTTAGCTGAAGAAAACGGGATGGGTATTGTAGCCATAAGAAACACCAATCACTGGCTTCGTGGCGGAGCCTTCGGATGGCAGGCGGCTGAGGCCGGGTTTATCGGTATCTGCTTTACCAATACCATGCCCAATATGCCTGCATATGGGGGAAAAGATTCGAAAATCGGGAACAATCCCTTCATCATCTCACTGCCAAGAATAAACGGGGAACATGTGGTCCTTGATATGGCCATGTCACAGTTCTCCTATGGAAAGCTGGAAGAGTACAGACTGAAGGAAAAGGAACTTCCGATACCTGGAGGATATGATCATGAAGGGAATCTGTCCTCCGATCCGAAAGTGATTGAAGAGACAAAAAGAGTCCTGCCCATAGGATTCTGGAAGGGCAGCGGGCTGTCCATCGTACTTGATATGCTAGCTGTTGTTCTATCCGGTGGTAACGCTGTTCAGGATATTGCCAAGGAGGTTCAGGATGAAGCTGGTCTATCACAGGTCATGATTGCCATCGATCCTAAGAAGTTCAACACTGCAGACCAGATCGATGAGATGGTCAGCCGTATCGTCGATGACATCAAATCATCCGATGTGGATGAGAAAATCGGAAGAGTATCCTATCCTGGAGAATCAACAATAAGAAGAAGAAAAGATAATCTGGAAAATGGAATTCCTGTGGTACCTGAAATCTGGAACAAAATAAAAGCCTTATAGAATATCTTTAGCAAAAAAAGCATTCTCATATGAGGATGCTTTTTTCTAAAATCTCTCAGTTATCTGAAATCGCTCTCTTCATCAGTGATCTCCCTCATGAAAACTGTATGTTTCATGAACTCAAATCCTGACATAATGATCCAGCCATCACGTCCAAGCTCGTTCAGACGATCAATGAGTTCATTCTGTTTTTTAGAGGGGTTAAGGGTCCATGTCGGACTCAAATCAAAAATCTGATACTCATATTTTTTCATTTTCTTTCCTCCGATTACGATAGAATTACTATGCATAACTTTATTGATAAACATATCTTGAGTTACTTATATTATATACTAAATAATAGGTGATGTGTCCATGATACCGGTGTTTAGTAATCAATCACTTCAACTAATGAAATAACATAGCAGATTGTCATAGGAAAAATGATAACCTAAAACTAACACGATATGTGATTATTAATGGGTTTAGTTCTTGATTATATTGCATAACGTGAATATGAGGAATATGATAAATACAAGAACACAAAACGTGATAAAAATATATTAAGGAGAGAGAAGCCATGAAAGAAATCACACTAAAAAAGCTGAGAAGATTCAACATGATTATGGGCGGACTCCATTTCGTGCAGGGACTGGCGATGCTGTTTCTTGCCACAACAGTTATACAGAAGATCGGGGAATTCCAGCCGACTATCACCCAGAATTTTCTGGCTTTCAATCAGGAAACCATGTCACTGGAACTTCAGTCTAAAGCGATTTTTGATCTGCCATTTGGAATCATGGTAGCACTTTTTCTCTTTATTTCTGCAGCAGCACATGCGCTGGTTTCCATCCCGAGAAAGCTTAATGAAAAATACTCAAGAGATCTGGAGATGGGCATCAATAAGTTCAGATGGTTTGAATATGCATTAAGCTCATCCATAATGATCGTCCTTATCTCTACTCTGTTTGGAATCTATGATATCGCATCACTCATCCTGATCTTTGCGGTCAACGCATCAATGAATCTCTTTGGCCTGGTCATGGAGCAGCTGAACTCAGGACGAAACAAAGACAATATCGACTGGGGTCCATTTATCTGGGGATCCATTGCAGGAATCGCACCTTGGGTTGCAATCCTTCTCTACATGTTCGGTAATGGAAATTTCGGTGAAGTGCCCTGGTTTGTATGGGCCATCGTCGGTACCTACTTTGTAGCATTCAACACCTTCCCTGTGAATATGATTCTTCAGTACAAGAAGGTCGGTAAATGGAAAGATTATGTTTACGGAGAAAGGGTATATATCATTTTAAGCTTAGTTGCCAAATCTATACTTGCCTGGCTGGTTCTCTTCGGAGCTATGCAGCCATAGCCAGGAGACAACTCTAAAAAGCAATAAACAAAAGAAAAGATCCTGCATGGAAGCTGATGGCGTAATACCTCAAACTTCCATGCAGGATCTTTAATTTGCCACTGAATCAAAATTGATCGATATCAGTCGGTGATTTCATTGCTCTTGTTTTTCAAAATCACTGCAAGGACCGTTCCGGTGATCATCAATAGGATTCCGAAAAACATAATGAAGGAACCCATAATGGTGACTGGGTTGTTTGCAATGATATTTGCAAATGGATCATCCATGCCAAAGACATCACCATAAGGATTTTGAGTGAAGGATGAGAGCATTTTCTGGGGCAGAACCCTTGCGAGAAGTCCGATACCTGAAATGACGGCTCCACTTACGGCCATGTATACACCAAAGAGCCAGCCATATCTTTTAATCAGTTTACCGATGATTCCTGGTATGTTTTCTGACCAGTGCGGATGATTTTCTATTGAAGAAGCTCTATGAAGATTTCTTACAGGTTCTTCCACCGGATCTTCATCTGATAGGAGCCAGTCTGTGGAGACCTTGAAGATCTCTCCTAGAAGGCGGAGCTTTCCGATTTCCGGTTCAGCATCACCATTCTCCCACTTGCTGACAGCCTGCCTTGAGACACCAAGTTTTTCTGCCAGTGACTCCTGTGAGTATCCTGACTTCTTCCTGAGATAGAGTATTTTTTCCTGAAGTTTCATGTATTGCCACCTCTCATAATTATTATATCTCCAGTATAGCAATAGAGCGGTTGCGATACCATATATCATACCTTGAACATTCGCAACCTTTAGTTGCAGTTAGTTAAATGTCGTGAATTTCCAGGGGTTAAATATTTAAATATCGTGCTGATTAAAGATAATAATACAAAAGGGTGATCTCGAAAGATCACCCGATATTTTTTGTGCATGGATGGTCAGCAGTGATTACTCGTTAAAGGAATCAAGTGCGTTTTTAAGGAAATCTGAATCCTTGAAAATTGGTCTTCCGATTCCGATAAGATCAGTCTGGTCGTTAACCAGCAGATCTTCTGCAGCGTGAAGATCAGTGATTCCACCTGTAAGAAGGACTGGAATGGAAACTTCTTTCTTCATGGCTTCTGTGATTTCAGAGAAATAACCCTGACGGGTCACATCAGGATGGGTATATCCGCAGAAACCTCCGGATATATCAAGCAGATCAACGCCTTCTTTTTCGAAAATCTTAGCTGCTGTGACGGAGTCTTCGATGGTTGTGCCGCCTTCTTTATAGTCAGATGCACCAAGTCTGATAAAGACCGGATAATCTGGTCCTACAGCTTTTCTGACAGCTCTTATGATTTCAACATGAAGTCTGATCCGGTTTAAGAGACTTCCGCCATATTCGTCTGTTCTCTTATTGATCAGGGGAGAATAGAACTGATTAAGAAGATAACCATGTGCAGAATGAATTTCTACCCCATCAAATCCTGCTTCTTTGCACCGAAGAGATGCTTCTGCAAAATCTGCGATGATCTTCGGCAGGTCTTCCTTCTGAAGCACTCTGACTTCCTTTTCCTCAGATTTTGATGGACCGGCTGGAAAAAGCGTTTCATCAAGCTGTCTTGCGTACATGCCGGCATGGTTGATCTGCATGACTGCAAGAGAACCGTTACTGTGGATGGTTTCTCTCAGATTTTTAAGACCTTCGATCATGTTGTCTGAGCCTACTGACATCTGTCTCTTGTTGGCACGGCCTTCTTCGCTGATGAAGCTGTGCTCCACTATGACAAGAGATAGAATTCCGTCCTTTGTCTTCTCGTCATAGTAGCTGAGAATATCATTACTCATGGCACCGTCTTCTTCAGCCTTGGCTGTCGCCATGGGAGGGAGGACAAGTCTGTTTTTCAGTTCAATATTTCTTGCTTTTAATGGTGATAACAGTTTTTTCATCATTCATCCTTTCATAATAGCGATTTGGAATATTTAAAAATCAAGATGATAAATAATATCTATCATCATAGAGATAATTGATTACCTTCTCTTCAATGACATTATATAATATCATTTGGATCAAACTGTCATTCTTGTCTAAAAATTTAATTAAATTTAGAATTTATAAGTTGTCATGATACTCTATGATGTTATGTGAAACAAGTATATCACATGTATTCGGAGTACCTTTGAAAATGAATGAATTGAAGAGAATTTGATAGTCATGCTTGTTTTGTTGATGAGATGTGCACAGAAATCAAAATTATCTTGATTTCTGTGCAGGTTTAGCATACAATATTAGCACAGAAATCAAAATTAGAGGTGATAAGCTTGGCTGTACCCAATGAACTTCAATCAGCCCTAAAACAAAATAACGGAATCATTACTACCGCTCAAGCGAATGAAGCCGGAGTCTCAAACGAACGATTGCGCCTACTTGTTCATTCAGGCGATTTGGAACGAGTGACTACAGGAATTTATGTTTTGCCTGATGAATTTACTGACAGAATGTTTATCGTCCAGCTTCGGCGTCCAAAAATCATCTACTCTCATGAAACGGCACTGTTTCTGCATGAGCTGACAGACCGTGATCCAATCAACTATATGGTTACAGTTCCAACAGGGTACAACCCAACACGGCTTCGAGAGGATGGCTTTACAGTCTTCACAATTAAGCGGGAATTGCACGAAATCGGAGTTACAAAACTTACAACTATGTTTGGAAACTCTGTTACGGTTTATGATTTGGAACGCACAATTTGTGATTGCTTGAGAAGTCGGAACAATTTGGATATCGCCGTTGTGACAGATGCAATCAAGCGTTACGCCAAGCGAAAAGATAAAAATCTGAGTAAACTCATGCAAATGGCAGAAACGTTCAAAGTGACCAAACTGCTCAGAAGCTACATGGAGGTACTGTTATGAAAACATCCACACAGTTAAAAGTTTTAATCCGAAACCTTTCGAAAAAATCGAATGTTGAGGCCGAAATCCTGCTTCGTAATTTCATGATGGAGCGGTTTTTGGAACGTATAGCTGTTTCAGATTACAAACATAATTTTATCCTTAAAGGCGGCATGCTCATTGCTGCGATGGTTGGTATTGATGCGCGCACCACAATGGATATGGATGCAACGATCAAAGGGCAGCCTCTATCTAAGACTGAACTAACAGTGATGATTGAAAACATCTTAAAAACTCAGATTGAGGACGGTGCTGTATTTTCATTGCAAGGGATTGAGGAGATCCGAGAGAAAGCGGATTATCCGGGGTATCGCGTATCTATCGGAGCAATCTTTGATAAAACGCGCCAAATGCTGAAGATAGACATCACAACTGGGGATTCTGTTACACCCAGGGAAATTGAATATGCCTTTAAACTTATGTTTGAAGATAGAACAATCAGCATTATGGCATACAATTTGGAAACGGTGCTTGCAGAGAAGTATGAGACGATCATTACTCGTGGCGTTACCAATACCCGCATGAGAGATTTTTACGATGTATATGTCCTGACCAATACCCAGACCTTCGACGCAAACATTTTTAAGGAGGCATTGAACAAGACAGCTGAAAAACGCGGTACTACCAAACAGATGTCATCGGAAGTTATGAATAATATTGATTTTATAATGGAAAACGAGACAATGACTGATCTCTGGCAAAAATACCAAAAGAAATACTTCTATGCATCTGACATTACGTGGGTGATGGTTATCCAAGCTGTAAAAGCACTAGCGGAGAATTTTCTGAGCTAAAAACCACAACCGATTCAGGACTTTATACTCATTCTCTAGACTTAATGTGTCTTCCAAGAGCTTGATAGACTCATTACCATATGAGTTTAAATCAAATGACTAAACAAAGATAGTTTTCCAATATATTGGGAGAGTATTACCAGTTTTAGAAACGACTTTATATCACATAGATCAATTAATAATATAAAGCCTGTTCCATATCTAGATATTGCGTTAAATATTACGCTTAGACATGATGATTGGATTAGAAAATTATTGAACCAGATATTCTCGATTCTCCCTAATTAATATAATCTTTTATCAACTATTCAAGTAAGATTGAGGAAATGCCACAGTCAGTTGAAATGAAGTGAAAAGATTTCGGCATGTTTACAATGATATGTTTATACGTATTACATTGATCTGTGGGTTTCATTTCGGGTGAAAGTAAATTGTTCTGTGATTGGATAGATTATACAGAGATTATACTAATTTTAGGGCGGTTATCACATTAAGTATCAGGAAGTGTTGGATTATAATTGTTCTGGGGGAGTGATAATTAATGTATGAGAATCTGATGTTCAGTTTGAGCAGTGCGCTGCCGATTTTTTTGGTTATGTTTATGGGATATATGCTTAAGAGAAAAAAGGTGATTGATGAAAGCTTCATCAACCAGGCGAATAAAATGGTATTCAATCTGGCGTTGCCTATCAAGCTGTTTTCCGATGTTTCAAAAACCTCTTTTAAGGGTAATTTTGACTGGAGATTCATAGGGTTTATCGTTACGGGTACCATTCTAAGTGTACTGATCAGTGCTGTTGCAGCTAAATTTGCAGTTAAAACTCAGTCACAGAAAGGTGCATTTGTTCAGGGGGCGTTCAGAGGAAATTTTCTCTATGTCGGATATTCTCTGATGGAAAATGTCATGGGCAGTGTAGGTGCCATAGCACCCCTTGCCATTGCATTTGTCGTACCGCTATATAATGTCCTGGGGGTCATGGTCTTATCTTATTATGGGAATGATACTGAAAATAAAGTCAGTTATAAATCTGTTCTCATCAATATCCTTAAGAACCCGCTGATTCTATCCATTGCTGCAGGATTTATCTTCTCAAATCTCAATCTTTATACGCCCAGTATTATCGACAGGACATTTTCCTATTTTGGGGTTCTGGTTACCCCACTGGCGCTGCTTACGATTGGGGGCTCTTTCAAGTTTCATAAAATCAGAGAGAGCTTTAAAGTAACTCTTATCGCCTCAATGCTGAAGCTTGTTATTCTACCGCTCTTTGCAGTGATTATTGCAGTGAATATGGGGTTCGGTTCAGAAGAAATACTGGTTATCTATATTGTATTTGGTGTCCCAACAGCTGCTGTTTCCTATATCATGTCCATTGTAATGAATGCGGATTCAGATCTTGCAAGTGGAATCATTATGCTGACTACGCTTCTATCAAATGTTACGATGACGCTGTTCATATTTGCTTTTAGGATGCTGGGCTATGTTTAGAAAATGTATTTAATTGATGCTGAATATAACCTTTCTGCTTAAATGTGGAAAGGTTTTTCTATTGATATCAAAAACACTACTGCAGGATATGTATCCTTCGATTTCCTTGAATATAAAGTGCTGCAGCTGATTTGACATTCAATCTTACATTAGTTAAAGTTAGAGAGAATATCAAAAGGGGGGGAACTAAATTTGTCTATTCTAGAACCCGCATTGGCACAGAAATTTATCGACAAGACGGCTAAACACCTTGAATATAATATAAATATTATGAATGATGAAGGGATTATTATTGCCAGCAAAGACAAAACACGAGTTGGCAATTTCCATGAAGTCGCTTTTAAAATGCTTGAAGGAACAAGAGATACTGGTATTGTAAATGAAGATCAGCTTTATTTAGGAACGAAACCAGGAGTAAATCTTTTCATAGATTATAAAAACAAACACGTTGGGGTAATATGTGTATCAGGCAATCCTGATACTGTCCATGCTTTTGCAAATCTTGTGAAGACATCTATGGAAGCGATGCTCGAGTATGAGCTTCAGATGGATGTTGAAAGAAGACGTAAAGATAAAACGGAGCAGTTCCTTTATTATCTTCTTTTTGAAGAACATATGGAACTGGGCATTGCAGAGAAGATGGCGAATAAAATTGAGCTGAATCAGGAGCAGGTCAGAGCCTGCATAGTAATTAGAGCTGAAGATGGTGTCCATCCCAATCTGATTATCAATGCTCTATCAAAATCTGAAGGGCACAGCCACCATGACCTGATTGGACGAGCAAGAAATGACGATGTAATTATATTCAAAGCCCTTGGAAGTGATTTTGCGATTGTTTCAAAGCAGTATACTGAGATGCTCAAATCCTATATAGAATCCTTTATGAAGGAACTTCCGGAAACATGTCCGGTCGATCAGTTTGAATTTTTTGTCGGTTCGCTTCAGAACCAGCTGAAGAACTACAGAAATTCTTATGTCCATGCTCTGGACATGAGTCTGTATCACAAGGGTGACAAAGGCGTACACTTTTTCCAGGATCACGTCATGAACTATTACCGAAATAAAGTGACGATGAAAGTGTATTATGAAATTTTCAATACATATGATCAGCTGTTTACCGAAGAGGAGAAGAAACAGCTGGTGGAAATTGTTGAAGCACTGAGGAACAATAACTACAACGTAGTCTACAGCGCCAAAGAACTTTACATACATCGAAATACAATGATATTCAGATTGAACAAGCTGAAGGAGTCACTGAACCTTGATCCGATCTCCAATGCTGATGATCGGGAGTTCTTTAACGAACTGGGTTATTATTTCAAAAATAAACGATAATTTCATCACAAACGATGAAAACGTATTATAATCCTATATAGACTATAATCCTAGATAAATAGAATATTTTATCCGTCTAGTAATGGTTTCAAATGATTACTAGACGGTGTTTTTTTGACAAAAATTAACAATGTATCATGTGTACAAAGAACAAGTGTATTTTGTGACATTTGACACATATTAAACAATTAGATCCTAATCTATAATTTAATTAACAAATGTAAAGCTTATCAGAGTTTTGCTTGTGAAAATATCGTTCAGTAGAGAAGGAGAATTATATGATGAAAATTGGATTTATTGGTTTAGGGATAATGGGAAAGCCAATGAGCAAGAATCTTGTAAAAGCGGGATATGAACTGGTTGTCAATGACTTTAATCAGTCCTCCATAGATGAACTGGTCGCACTCGGTGCTAAAGCGGCTTCCAGTGCGAGAGAAGTAGCCAGTGAATGTGATGTCATTATCACTATGCTACCTAATTCACCTCACGTGAGAGCAGTTGCTTTAGGAGAAAATGGTATACACCAATCAGCAAAGCCAGGAACTATCCTCATTGATATGAGTTCAATCGATCCTACCGAAAGTAAAGCCATTGGTGCTGCACTGCTTGAAAAGGGAATCCGTATGCTGGATGCTCCAGTAAGTGGTGGGGAACCTAAAGCTGTAGATGGTACTTTGTCAGTCATGGTGGGTGGAAATAAGGAAGATTTTGACCTGTACTACGAAATGATGATGACTATGGCTGGATCGGTAACTTATGTTGGAGAACTCGGTGCTGGAAATATCGCAAAGCTTGCAAATCAGATCGTCGTTGCACTGAATATCTCAGCTGTGGCAGAAGCACTGACTTTTGCACAGAAAGCCGGTGCAAGTCCTGAACTTGTCTATCAGGCAATTCGTGGAGGACTAGCAGGTTCCACTGTAATGGATGCTAAGGCACCACTCATGCTGGACAGAAAATTTGATCCAGGGTTCAGAATCGAGCTTCACATCAAGGACCTGAATAACGCAATCAATGCAGGACAGGCATCCGAAGCACCACTGCCATTAACTGTACAGGCTATGGAAATCTTAAAGGTGCTTAAGGCAGACGGATTCGGAAAAAATGATCATGGTGCAATCGTGAAGTACTATGAGAAATTGGGGAACATCACACTAAAGAGATAATAAGAAAGAGGTAAAGAGAATGACACCTAAAATCATAAAAATGGAAGTCTATCCTGTTGCAGGAAAAGACAGTATGCTTTTAAACCTCAGTGGGGCACATGCACCATATTTTACAAGGAATATTGTCATACTGACAGATGATACAGGAGCGACAGGACTGGGTGAAGTACCTGGTGGCGAGAAAATCACAAAAGCTCTTGAAGGTATTAAGGAAGCAGTAATTGGAACAAGTCTTGGGGAATACAAAGATACGCTACTTAAAGTAAAGGACATGCTGACTGGGGACGAGGAAGACGTAAGAGGTGCTCAGACATTCGATCTGAGAACAGGTGTACATGTTGTAACCGCTGTGGAAGCACCACTTCTGGATCTGCTGGGGAAGCATCTGGGTGTGCCTGTTGCATCACTTCTGGGCGAAGGTAAACAGAGAGACAGCGTAAGAATGCTTTCCTATCTGTTCTACATAGCAGACAGAAAGAAAACAGACCTTAACTATGACGGTTATCCTGAAGCGGAATGCGACTGGTATAGAATCCGCCATGAAGAGGCAATGACTCCTGAGGCGATCGTTGCACTGGCGAAGGCGACAAAGGAAAAATACGGATTCTCTGATTTCAAACTAAAAGGCGGAGTACTTGAAGGCAAAGAAGAGATGAAAGCTGTAAGAGCTTTGAAGGAAGCTTATCCGGACGCTAGAATCACACTTGATCCCAATGGCGGATGGCTTTTAAAAGATGCCATTGAGTTATGCAAAGACATGCATGGTATCCTGACCTACTGCGAAGATCCATGTGGTGCTGAAGGTGTATTCTCAGGAAGAGAAATTCTTGCTGAGTTCAGAAGAGCTACAGGGCTGCCGACAGCTACAAATATGATTGCAACAGACTGGAGACAGATGGCACATTCCGTTGCACTCCAATCCGTTGATATCCCACTGGCTGATCCGCATTTCTGGACCATGTCCGGTTCGGTGAGGGTAGGACAGCTCTGTAATGAGTTCGGTCTGACGTGGGGATGTCACTCCAACAATCATTTTGATATTTCACTCGCTATGGTTGCACATACTGCGGCTGCTGTGCCGGGTAATATCAACGCCATCGATACACACTGGATATGGCAGGAAGGCTTTGAACGACTGACAAAAGAGCCGATGCAGATTGTTGATGGTTGTATCGAAATCGGTGAGAAACCGGGGCTTGGAATCGAAGTCGATATGGAACAGATCATGAAAGCGAATAAGCTTTATGTGGAAAACTGCCTAGGCGGACGAGACGATGCTGCGGGAATGCAGTACCTCATCAAAGACTGGAAGTTTGATTCTAAAAGACCATGCATGGTCAGATAATTTTAATAGCTGCTCAATGAGATGTTGAGTTCTATATAGGAAAAAAATTTAGGGGGAAAGATTAATGAACAAAAATGTAAAGAAATTAGTTTTACTGGGCTTATCTGCTGTAATGGCACTTTCTGTTTTCACAGGCTGCGCTAAAGAAGAAAGCAACAGCTTTGAAGGCAAGAAGACAAGAGTTGTTATTGGTTCAACTTCAACTACCGGGGATTCCTACATGATCGCTGATGCGGCTATGAGATATCTTGCAGAGGAGCTGGGTGCAAACACCAAGGTTGATGCAGTAGGAGCAGGTCCGGCATTTGAAGCCATCGTCAATGAAAAGGCAGATGGAACCACAATCATGATGTTCCATGACATGACATACCTCGGCATCTCCTTCGGAGCTTTCGAAGACAAGTATGCTCTGGAAAATATGGTTGTGGGACCAAGAGTAGGTCAGAATCCTGGATCACTTTTCGCAGCATCAAAGAATGCTCCATATGATGACATGAAGGAAATGGCGGAATGGCTTGCTGCTAATCCAGATGAAGTCGTAAGAGTTGCTGTTGAAGCTGGTGGCGTATCTCATATCGGATTTATTTCTTACTATGAGTGGGTTTCTGAAACTTATGGTGAGGATGTAGCAGAAAGAGTACAGGTTGTTGTGGGTGGATCCACAGCGGAGAAATCCCAGATGCTTTGGGATGGAAACACAGACGTTATCTTCGCTGATTACTCATCACTTCTTCAGTACACTGAAGAAGGCGTGGACGAGAAGCTGGCCATGAAGTTCGTCGGCGTTCTCGACGAGATCGATGGAGACGACACACCTACATACAAGGAAATGGGCATCACCCTTAACGGAGAACCCTTTGTCTTTTCAAAGGACTTCCTGATCTACCTGCCTAAGGGAATCGATCCTGCCTATGTGGCAGAACTGGATAAAGCGGTGGAAGCCATCTCGAAGAATCCTGAGTTCATCGAAGCCATGGCCAAGCAGAAGTACAAGGTCGCCTTCATGCCATCAGCAGAGGCGGACACCTTCATAAAGGCCAAGAGAGACTCTCTGGATGCTCTCATAAAGACTGCTCCATCACTGGATGAACTGACAGTAAAGTAACCAGTCAACTAATCGGGATAGATCGACAACTGGCTATCCCGATTTCCTGATATCAATAAAAACTAAGGAGAAAGAAGATGCCAGATATTAAGATCCCAATAATATACTCCACATCTCATGAAGTCGTCCCCAGAATCATTTTTGCTATTCTGGTGATATTAGCCATTATTATGTTCATTCAATATGTACTAAAGACAAGGAAGGAAAAGGGTAAGCTCTTCTCCCTTGAGGGAAGACATTTCTTCGAGAAAGACTACGATAAAGTGAAGCTTTTCGGCAGCGCTATTCTCCTTCTGCTCTATATCGTCATCATGAAGCCACTGGGTTTTATTTTTGCAAGTATCCTGATCATGAGTCTCTTCAACATCCTGTATTCCGCAAAATTCGGAAAGAAAGACATGGTGCTTTCCATCGGGATTTCAGCCATCGAGACCATGACAGTCTGGTTTATATTCGGGTATCTCTTTGAGATAACCCTGCCTTAAGGAGGAGAAAAAGATGGGTTTTGAATTCGGAATAATACAGCTTCTGGTCTCTTTCCTGGGGGTGGCCATAGGAATCATTTTCGGCGCTCTGCCTGGCATGACAGCAACCATGGCCATTGCAGTGTTCCTGCCCCTGACCTATGCCTATGATCTTTCTACTTCACTGTATCTTCTTCTTGGACTATATGTGGGGGGAATAAGCGGAGGCCTTGTACCGGCCATTCTGATCAATATCCCGGGAACACCGTCATCGGTGACCACCGGATTTGACGGACATCCCATGGCCAAGAGGGGAGAAGGGGTACGCGCCCTTCGTATCGGTATCACGGTATCTCTTCTTGGTGGACTCTTCAGCCTGGTGGTACTCTGGCTGTTCACCCCGGTGCTTGCAGATCTTGCCATCAAGTTCTCCGCCGTGGAGAAGTTCCTTATCATCCTCTTCGCCATGACCGTCATCGCCGCTCTTTCAAAAGGGCATATGACCAAGGGGATCTTCGCTGGATTCCTGGGGGTGTTTGTCTCCCTTATGGGCGTGTTTGCGGACAACCAGACCATGCGTCTGGTGCCAGATTTGTTCAAAATCGGACTGAGAGACGGTTTCCAGCTGCTTCCTGTACTTATCGGCCTATTCGCCTTCTCTCAGCTTTTCGAGGAATCGGAGCTGGGTATGAAGCAGGCCATTGTCAAGGAGGACATGCTGAAGGCTGACCAGACCAAGAAGTTCTCCTTCAGGGACCTGAAGGGACAAACTGTAAACATCATCCGTTCATCTGCCATAGGAACCTTCATGGGGATTCTGCCGGGTATCGGTGGCAGTGCGGCATCGCTTCTTGCCTATTCACAGGCCAAGAACTTCTCGAAGGAGCCCGAAAAGCTTGGAACAGGAGCCATCGAAGGCCTTGTAGCCAGCGAATCCTCCAATAATGGTCTCACAGGAGGAGCCCTTGTTCCTCTCCTGTCACTGGGTATCCCCGGAGACAGTACCACAGCGGTTCTTGTGGGTGCATTCATGCTCCAGGGAATCCAGGTGGGACCACTGTTCATCACACAGAATCCAGGACTCTGGAGAACAATACTTTTCGGACTGTTCATCGCAAATATTCTCATGTTCATCGTCATGTTCTATCCCATCAAGTATATCGCCAACATCATAAAGATTCCCAAGTACAGGCTATATCCGGCGATCATACTGCTGTGTGTAGTTGGTGCCCTTTCCACAAGAAACGGGAACATGGTGGATGTCATGACCCTGATTCTCTTCGGTCTGGTGGGCTATGTGTTTACCAAGATGAAGGTGCCGGTGACCACATTCCTTATCGGATTTATCTTGGGCAGAGATCTGGAGAAGTATTTCGTGGACTCACTGAAGGGATCGGCAGGAAGTCTGTCCGTATTCTTCTCGAGACCCATAGGTAACTTCATCTGGGTGCTGATCCTGATCTCACTGGCTTATGCCTACTATGACAACAGAAAATTCAGCAATACATTAAAGAAGGCAGCTTAATAACGAAGATGAGGATATTCTATATAATCTGGATTATTAGAATATCCTTTCGTTTAGCCGAAAGGATAAATTATGAGTAGTAATGTAAGAGTGATAAAAGTCCATCCTAATGACAACGTGAAGATCGTTGTCTCAGCAGATGGATTGAAGAAAGATGAAATCGTGGATGAGATTCTGGTCAGGGAAGATATTCCTCAGAGTCACAAAATGAACCTGACTGATCTGAAAGCTGGTGATCCGGTCATTCGTTACAATGAAATCATCGGATATGCGAATATGGACATCATTAAAGGCAGCTGGGTTACAGAGCATAGGCTGAATCTTCCAACGCCACCAAAGCTTGAGGAGCTGAATCTTGCCACAGCTGTACCAGAAAAGCTTCCACCACTGGAAGGTTACACATTCCTTGGATACAGAAATCCGAACGGCAGTGTCGGAACAAAAAATATGCTTGGAATCACTACTAGTGTCCAATGCGTTGAGGGTGTTCTTAATATTGCAGTGAAAGAATTGGAAAAGAAACTTGAAGACTATCCAAATGTTGACGGTATTATGCCGATCAATCATAACTATGGCTGCGGGGTGGCGATCTCGGCAAAAAACGCGGAAATACCCATAAGGACAATCAAGAATCTTTCAGAGCATCCAAACTTCGGCGGTGAAATGCTGTATGTCGGGCTGGGCTGTGAGAAGATGATTCCTGAAAGAGTATTTATGGATCTTAAGGACAATAATTACATCATGCTTCAGGAACATCATGGTTTCCAGGCAATGGTAAAAGACATTGTCGATAAAGGTGAAGCGATACTGAAAAGACTTGATAGGAGAAAAAGAGAAGTCTGTGATGCAAAGGAACTGGTCATCGGTCTGCAGTGTGGAGGAAGTGATGCATTTTCAGGTGTTACAGCAAATCCTGCAGTAGGTTATGCATCGGATCTTCTCGTTCGATGCGGTGCAACTGTTCTGTTTTCTGAAGTCACTGAAGTCCGAGATGGAGTACATCTTCTGACACCTAGAGCCGAGACTGTCGAAATTGCTGAGCGGATCCGCGAAGAAATGGCCTGGTATGATGAGTATCTTGACCTGGGTCATGTGGACCGGGATGCAAATCCGACACCGGGCAACAAGAAAGGCGGACTTGCCAATATCGTGGAAAAGTCACTGGGTTCTATTGCGAAATCGGGCAACAGTGCCATTTCTGATGTACTTGGTCCAGGACAGAAGGTAAGGAAAAATGGTCTGATCTTTGCTGCGACACCTGCAAGCGACTTTGTCTGCGGAACGCTTCAGATGGCATCGGGCATCACACTTCAGGTATTTACAACTGGAAGAGGAACACCTTATGGACTAAAAATGATTCCGGTAATAAAGGTATCCACCAGAAATGAACTGAAGGAGAAGTGGTTCGACCTGATTGATGTCAATGCCGGCACCATTGCCACAGGAGAGTCAACAATTGAAGATAAGGGTTGGGAAATCTTCCGTCTGATACTGGATATCGCATCCGGAAGAGAAAAATGTTTCGCAGACAAGCTGGGCATAGAAAATGCCATCTGTCTTTTCAACCCCGCTCCAATTACATAAGATAAGCATATTTAGGAGGAAATATTTTGGATATTAATGATTTAAAAGGTGTCATTCCACCAATCGTGACACCTGTAGATGAAAACGAGAATGTAGACGAACAGGGCCTGATGAAAGTAATTGACCATGTTCTTGCTGGAGGCGTCCATGGTGTATTTGTTATGGGCAGCAATGGCGAGTTTTATGCTATGGATGAAGATAATCAGAGAAAGGCAGTGGAAATCACTGTCAGACATGTTGATGGTAGAGTTCCGGTTTATGCTGGTGTAGGTGAGATTACAACAAAAGCTTGTATCAGACTTGTCAAACAGGCAGAAGAAGCGGGAGCAGATGCTGTAACGCTTCTTACACCTATGTTTATCAAGCTCACTGACCAGGAGCTGTATGACCACTTCAGAGAAATTGCAGAAAGTACAAAGCTGCCTGTTCTTCTCTATAACAATCCGGGGAAAACCGCAAACAATATCTCTGTAATACTGGTCAGAAGACTCGCTCAGATTGATAATATTATTGGAATAAAGAACACATCGCTGGATTTTGCACAGACAATCAAGTTTATTGATGCGACAAAAGACATTGCAAACTTTAAAGTGCTTGCAGGTTCAGATTACTATATTTATGCAACTCTTGCATACGGTGGAGCAGGATGTGTTGCTGGTACCGCTAATGTCGCACCTGCACTTGTTTCCGATATTTATGAGAAGTTTGTATCTGGAGATCTAGAAGGATCACTTAAGGCGCAGTTTGACCTGATTCCGCTAAGAGATACCTATGATTACGGCAGTTTTCCAGTAGTTATGAAAGACTGTCTGAATCTCATGGGTCTAAATATCGGACACCCAGTCAGACCAATTCAGCACTGTACGGAAGAAAAGATAGAAGAGATTAAGGAGATTCTTCTGAATCTCGGTCTTATTTCCTGAGGAGAAAAGAAATGAATATAAGCAGAGATGCTAGAGGCATCATTGATCAGTCGATTAAAAGTGTGAAACCCGATGCAGCGGTAATCAGTGCACTTGAGGATAGGTTTTTTGGCGGTAAAGTCGTAATCATTGCAATTGGTAAAGCGGCTTTCAATATGGCTGACGCAGCTTATGGGATTCTCGCAGACCAGGTAACCGGAGGGGTGGTCATTACAAAATATGGTCATGCCGAAGGGACTATTGGAAATCTTGACATCGTGGAAGCTGGACATCCCATCGTTGATCATAATTCGGTCAAAGGGACGAAAAAAGTTCTTGAAGTCACTGAGAAACTGGGTGAGAAAGACCATGTAATCTTTCTTGTCTCAGGAGGAGGATCTGCGCTTTTCGAGCTGCCGATGGAGGGAGTGGAACTGGAAGAAATTATGGATATCACCGATCAGCTTTTAAAAAGCGGAGCGGATATCGTAGAGATCAATACTGTTCGGAAACACCTTTCAAAAGTTAAAGGCGGAAAGTTTGCGGAGCACTGCAGGAACACCAATATTTTATCCATCGTCCTCTCAGATGTTATCGGAGATCCGCTTGATGCCATCGCATCAGGTCCTGCATATAAAGACTCTTCGACAAGCGCTGAGGCACTGGATATCCTTAGGCAGTATCAGATCATGGTTGAGCCGCACATCCTTGATGTCTTAAAAACTGAGACACCAAAGGATGTCAGAAACTGTGAAACGGTGATTGCCGGGAGTGTCACAGCTCTTTGCAGAGCTGCTGAAGAAGCGGCATCAGAAAAAGGCTATACTCCATATCTTCTTTCATCAACAATTGACTGCGAAGCGAGAGAGGCCGGACGATTTTTCAGTGCAATAGCAAGGGAAATCAGAAATGGCACATCCTCTTTCAAAGCACCATGTGCAATCATAGCAGGCGGAGAGACCGTTGTTAAAATCAAAGGAAGCGGACTTGGTGGAAGGAATCAGGAGCTTGCTCTTTCATGTGCTCAAGGAATCGAAGGGCTGAGAGATACACTGTTCTTCTCTGTAGGCTCTGATGGAACAGACGGTCCTACAGATGCAGCGGGGGGAATTGTGGATGGAGAGACCGCAGCTAAACTTAGGGATTCAGGAATACCGCTTGAAATCTATCTGGACAACAATGACAGCTACCACGCTCTGGATAGGGCAAATGGGCTCATTATGACTGGTCCAACTGGCACAAACGTCAATGACCTGATGGTTCTGCTTGTCAGCTTATAAAGAAAAAGCGGTTTCTACATGATAGGTGCTGTGTTACTGATTCAAAAGGATTACATAATGCTATGATGCCTACATCTTTTTGTCCAGACCGAAGAAAAGTATCTGGATGTCTCTAATCACAGGTGCACAGTGGGGCTGAACCATCTTGCTTTTCATGCAGCAAGTTTGAACAAAATTCTACTTATTACCTGAAACAAGATAAAACCTCTCATTCCATTTAGTAATGGTATGAGAGGTTTTACTGATAAGATATTTTCTCTTAATATGAGGACTTAGGATTTGGCAAGGTGAACCTAACTTTTATACTAGATATTACTGCGCAAAAAACGACTTTAATGGATATTCTTAAAGTACTCTTTCAGAAATCATGCGGCAAATACCACTAACATCCGCACGGCTCACAAACTCGAACTTCACTTTACCGAGTCCTGAAAACCAGATCTCAAGCTCGCTGTCCAGGTCGAGAACGCCTGCAGTTTCAATGGAGAAAGCCTGGATCTTGCTGTAGGGAAGTGAGGAGATGTCTTTCTTTTTACCTGTAATCCCTTGAACGTTGATGGCGAAAATTCGTTTGCTTGTAAAGACTACACCATCACGAAGTCCCTGATAGGAGGCTTGGATGATCTCCTCAGATACCAGGAGTGGTGAAATAAGATTCGCAAAGGAGTTGTCACTCACGGGACGCAATTTCATAAACGAGGCATTTTGAAAATCAATCATACTTTTTCTCCTTAATATTTTATTTTTGGTTAAGAATGTCTAGATGAAAAGTTTCCAATGTCACTTGTTACATGTAAACAACAATACTCCATAATGACATCAGCACTAATTCTATTCTACTCCAGATATCATAACTCAATCAATACAGTTAAGATTTCTGCTTGCTATGCTCCAGACTGTAGAATCTAGTAAGCTGTACCACTGTTTTGTAAGATTTCGAATAATATCAGATACCAGCACTTACCTTTTATTGATCAGTATTCTGCTATCAAAGTCTGATATTTTCTGTTTATGGTCCACGTTGTACAGCATAACCCAGTAGAAGTCTTCACCGTCAACCCTAAACCTTTTAACTGCCTGTCTTGAGCCTACCCCCAACCGATCATCTCCCATCGGGAGGGTATAGATTACTGGAGTATTGGGAACGAGATTAAGTGGTTCACGATCGATTTGGGTTCTCAAACTCAGTTTCATCCCATAGGTTCTAACCCCTATGGAACTATACCAGGAACGATCAGGTGTATAAATATCTTTACCGCCATTTGTAATTGTATAACTGATACCGGATTGATCTTCTAACAACTGGAGATTTTCAATTCCCCAACCTTGGGTTTCTTTAAATTCATCCAGGGTCAGGGCATTGCTCATGAATAGTGCATCCTTTCCAAGCAAGCCAAGTACCTGTTCGGAATTCCTATTATAGAAGTCTAGACCTAGTAGAATGCAGGTAAATAAAGCAATAAACAGTACACCTTTCATAAATTCATTATCTCTTGACAAACCATTGCACCCCTTTGCATTAATTTTAAAATAGTATTAGGTCAGATTAATACATTATAAATATATTTAAAATAACAACATATGCAACAATATAATTATATATTTACTACATCAAATATTACAAGACTTTTACGTATTGATTTAGATCAAATTATATATTTCTGATTGTTTGACACTACATCTATATAAATATGCAAGGTTGTGTCTGAGTGATACGAGAACATTTATATTTTTTAAGTTGAGGGTATAGCATTGAAACAATGTGTGATTATAGTGAGTGAGGAGGTTGACCTTGAGAAACTGGATGACTGCCTGTTAACTCTGGCCTTGGAAATCTGGTGACAGATTCGGATGTGATTTATCAGGTGACATTAGGTAAGAATTTCGATGAAAATGGCAGGGACTTCTCTGGCGGAGAAGAGCAGAAGCTTGCCATAGCTAGAACATTATATAAAGACGCACTAATTGTTGTCCTGGATGAACCGACGGCAGCCCTTGATTCCATAGCCGAATATGAAGTGTACTCAAAATTTGATTCACTTGTTAAAGACAAAACGGCAGTATTTATCACACAAGCTGTCTTCCTGCAAGTTCTGTCATAACATCGCTGTATTTCATCAAGGAAAAATCGTGCAGTATGGAAATCATAATTCTTTTGTCACAGACAAAGAAGGAAAGTATCATGAGTTATGATGTGCCCAGGAAGACCATTATATCTATAGGTAAGGTCAGGGCAGCATCTGTCAAGGGTGTATAGAATGATCGTCACTCTTAAGGGACTAAGCACCCCTTTTTTTCATTGCCTGGTTCTGCCTGATTCATGTTGAATGTCAAGCATGGTGAAATCGGCAGCTGGCATGCACAGATCATTCAATAAGAAGGATATCTGACACCTTTTTATTTTTCATATATGATGGTATCCTATGGTTAACATATACTCAAAAAGGAGTCATGAGGATGCTTCAATTAACTAAGCCATCGGCACTTAAAAGAGGAGATAAAGTCGCAACGGTCAGTTTATCCTGGGGCGGAGCAGGAGACAAGGAAATTCTCTGGAGATACCATCAGGGAAAGAAAAGACTGGAGGAGGAGTTCGGCCTTATCGTCGTCGAGATGGAAAACACGCTGAAGGGCACTGAATACCTCTATCAGCATCCGGAGAAAAGAGCGGAGGACTTCATGAACGCATTCCGGGATGAAACCATCAAAGGCATATTCTCCTGTATAGGCGGGGATGAGAGCATCAGGCTGCTTCCGTACATTGATTTTGATGTCATAAGGGATAATCCCAAAGTCTTCATCGGATATTCCGATACGACGGTTGCCCATATGATGTGTCTGAAAGCAGGTCTTTCAAGTTTCTACGGAGCCGCCGTTCTGTCTGAGTTTGCAGAAAATGTGGAGATGTTCGACTACACAAAGCAATGGATTCATGAGGTGCTGTTCAGTTCGGAAAGGATCGGGGAAGTTCCTCCTGCCGAATGCTGGACAAGTGAGCATTTAGCATGGGAGGAAACAAATCGGACGACTATCAGAAAGACCATTGAGTCTGAAGGTCTGGAAATGCTCCAGGGTTCGGGCAAAGTCGAAGGCAAGCTCATCGGCGGATGCATTGATGTACTTGAAGTGATTAAAGGGACTAAAATCTGGCCGGAAGAAAAGATGTGGGAGGATACGATCCTGTTTCTTGAGACGTCGGAGGAAACTCCTCACCCGTCTCAGGTAGAACACTGGCTCAGAAATTATGGTGCTCAGGGCATTTTTGAGAAGGTGAGGGGTGTGATCTTCGGCAAACCCTATGACAACAGGTATTATGAAGAGTACAAGGATGTCATCAGAAAAGTGATCCGAGATGAGCTGAAGCTTCGGGATCTTCCGCTTATTTACAATATGAATTTCGGACATACCTCACCGATGATGGTGCTGCCCTATGGTGCCAGAGCAGAGATTGACTGCGATGAGATGAAGTTTTCCCTTCTGGAGTCGGGCGTGGTATAGGCATACAATCAAAATGTGATCTAAGGAGCAGATGAAAAAATGAAAATCGAGAGGATCTCAATAGAGCGCTTATATCTAAGGAACTATAAGAAATCGGATGCTTAATTTGTCATCAGCATCTGGAATGATCTGGAGATGGGGAAATACATGCCGGATCCATCAATAGAAAACATGGATGAAGACTACCGAAGAGTGTATGAAACACTGGAAGAAGATGAGATGTGCTGCTACCTGATTTCCGAATCGTCAGATACGGGGAAAAGAATCGGAACATGCAGCTTTGTTCCCAGTAAAGACGGTTTAACCTACGATCTGGGCTACTGTGTACATATGGAGTTCTGGACGCGAGGTTATGGCACGGAAATGGTGCAGGGGCTGATCGGCTATGCAAAATCCAAAGGCGCAAAGATAGCCAAAGCATCAGTCAACAAGAAGAATGGTGCTTCAAATGCGATCATGAGAAACTTCGGATTCAAGATCGTCGGTGAAGCGGAGTTTGAAAAAATGGGTACAGATACGGTGATGGAAACCTATCTCTACAGCCTGGAGCTGTAGAGGAGAAGTCATTTATGTATACTTCAATCAGGCGGCTGATCTTATTAAAGTGAGGCTGCTTTTCTGTTATCCCAAAAGAAGCTTCACCTCAAGATGACAGATCCTTTAAAAGACCCCAAATGTTAACCTTTGTGATAACAATTTGAAATTTATGAAAGCACCCCTCATGCTAGAATCAGTTATCAGGTAAAGAGTGATCAGATTTCGTATCTGATGTCCTGCGACCAGGATAATATTATCCGGGAGGTAATAGTATGAGCAAGAACAGTGTACTCAAGTTGCTGCTTATTACTTCTATTTCGCTGATTGTCTTTGTCGCAAACATTTTTCTCGTTAGCCCCCATTATGATATGAGTAGAGTGAAACTGGATGCTGAATCCGTTACTGTTGCTGCAAGTGAAATAAAAGTGACGACTGCGAGCCTGAACATGAGAACAGGTCCTGGAACAGGCTACTCTATCATCCTTGTCATTCCTAAAGGCGCAAGTGTCAGTGTAACAGGGTACTCTGGAGTCTGGGTAAAAGTCACCTACAGCGGAAAGAACGGATACTGCCATACGGATTATCTCAAGGATCAGGCTGTGACAACCGAAGTAAGGTTTACGACTGCAAATCTTAATATGAGAACAGGTCCCGGAACTGGTTATGCCATCCTACTGGTGATTCCGAAAGGATCAGAGGTCAGAGTGATCAGCACTGCAGACGGGTGGTCTAAGGTTGTCTACAACGGTAAGAGCGGATACGCAAGTTCAGCTTATTTGAAGGCTTCAGGCACGGTTTCGCCGGCAGGAGCATATGTCTATACTACAATTTCAAGCCTTAATCTCAGATCCGGACCGGGTACAGGTTATTCTATCATCTCTGTCATTCCTCAGGAAACAGCCCTTTCTGTCCTTGGAAGTGCTGGCGGGTGGTTCAAGGTTATTTACTCAGGGAAGACAGGATTTGTCAGCGGAAGCTATGTCTCTGTAAGTGATACGAAAGCCGCAGCGGAAGCCTTTGTGAACGGTAAGGGGCTTACAAGCGCCACCGGATACCTCATCTGGATCAACACGAAAACCATCCACACCTATGTCTTCACAGGCAAGGCGGGCAGCTGGAGAATGGTGAAAGATATGCTCTCCACTGTCGGGAAAGAATCAACCCCGACAATAAAAGGATCCTTTACGCTTCTGGCGAAGGGAAGCTATTTCACGGTGGATGGTCATGATGACTGGATCTGCAGATACTACAGCCAGTTCTATAAGGATTACCTGATTCATTCTGTTGTCTATAATAAAAGCGGTCAGCTGATTGATGGACGATTAGGAATGAGGCTGTCAAAAGGATGTGTCAGGGTTTCACTTGCAAATGCAAAATATATATTTGACACAATACCAAAAGGAACGAGAATTTTCATAAGCTGACTCGGATGCTCCGAACTTAAAGGGTTTAACAGCAAAAAAACAGATGCTCATCTCAGCATCTGTCTGCGGGAGAAGACACATGTCTTCTTCATTTTTCGGTTCTGATGAAATTTATTCCTGATCCATTTTCTGAAAGTGCATGACAGGTTAATAACCTGCGAATTGTTCACCGATGATTTTTTCAATGGCTTCAATGATGTCGTCGTTTTCTCCTACATACAGGACAATGATGTTTTCAGTCTTGTAGAAATGAGGATAGGATACCCAGCTGACTTCTACAGTATTTCTTCCATTATGATAACCCGTTCCGCCTGCATCGATGAAGGAGGCGTCTTTTTCCATATGCTGGTTACTTTCATACAGGTAGACTGACAGGTTTTCTGTTTCATCGACAGTGACCCATTTACGTTCACCTTCCAGAATATCCTTCCCTACATCTTCTTCGGTTACGGTGAAATTCATGTCTTCCAGTTGTCTGATGAAGTCTTCATACGCGTCTTCTGATATCTGACCTTTGCAGCCGGGCAATATCAGTGCAATGAATGACAGTAAGAGGACAAATACGATTTTTTTCATTAAAAGCCTCCTCGTGAATCAGTTCAATCTTAATGATGATTTCTTTTGGATAGGATTTAGGTTTTCTTGTTACTGACAGTAATATATATATATTAGTCTACCGTACCTGTAAGGGATATACAACAGCTTTTTTCGTGATGAAGTAATCGGCATAAGGGGTATCTTTATTCAGATTGCTGTTTTCTTTTTTCGAGACTTACCTCAACGAACTTGATGCGCATCAAGGTACCATACTTCAAACTGTCCTATGATAGAGACAAGATAAAGAATGAGGGAGTGGAGAAAATGCAGATTATAAATAAATACAAGAATCAGATTACAGCAGTATCCTTTGTGCTGATCGTACTCGGATACATCTTCGGGAATATGGGTGAAACAGGGCTAAAGGATTATTCACTGATTACAGCAACGCTCATCGCAAGTATTCCCATAGGGATGAAAGCCTACCAGAGTCTTCGGATGAAGGCGTTCAGCATAGAGCTTCTGGTCATCATCGCGGTGGTCGGTGCGCTGTACATTCATGAATATGTGGAATCGTCCGTCGTGACATTCCTCTTCCTCTTCGGTGCGTACCTTGAAGCGAGAACCCTTGAGAAGACGAGATCTTCTCTTAAGAGTCTTCTGGATCTTGCCCCTCAGGAAGCTGAAGTCATAAGAGGCGGAGAAAAGATCATCGTTGCCGTTGAGGATATTGAAGAAGGAGAGACTGTATCCATCCGATCAGGCGGCAAGGTTGCAGTGGATGGTACCATCACAAAAGGTGAGGCACTGATCAATGAAGCGGCCATCACCGGAGAATCTGTACCTGTGACAAAAACTATAGGAGACAGACTATTCTCGGGTAGCCTTGTGGACCATGGCTATGTGGAAATGACGGCAGAGAAGGTGGGAGAAGACACAACCTTTGCCAAGATCATAGAACTTGTTGAAGAAGCTCAAGAAGCCAAATCTAAGGCAGCAAGGTTCCTTGACAGTTTTGCTCAGATCTATACCCCGGCAGTGGTTATTCTGTCGCTACTCGTCTATCTCATCACACGAGATCTCCATATCTCCATCACGTTCCTCGTTGTGGCATGTCCCGGTGCGCTTGTTATAGGGGCTCCGGTGTCTAATGTGGCCGGTATCGGAAACGGAGCCAAAAACGGCGTCCTCGTCAAGGGCGGAGAAGTCATGGACAGGCTCTCTAAAGTCGATACCATCGTATTTGACAAGACCGGAACCCTGACAAAAGGAAGACCTGAGGTCACAAAAATCGTCACTTTTGGTGGTATGGAGGAAGAAGAGCTTCTACGCTACACAGCGTCTGCTGAAAATGTTTCCGAACATCATCTGGGACAGACTATCGTGAAGGAAGCGGTAAAAAGAAACAATACGGACTTTGAAGAAGCGCACAATGTCAGTGTCATTAAAGGTCAGGGAATCCTTGCTGAAGTTGCTGGAAGGACAGTTCTTGCAGGAAATAGAAGCCTCATGGAGCAGAATGGAATCAGGATTTCAGAAAGAGAAGAGGAACTTGCGACCATAGGCGAGAAGGAAGGAAACACAGTGGTATTCAGCGCTGTGGATAGTACCTTGATGGGACTCTTCATGATCAAGGATCAGATCAGAGAAGATGCGTATTCATCACTGAAGGAATTAAGAGCGGCTGGGATCAAGAAGATCATCATGCTCACAGGAGACAACAGACATACGGCAAAGCTTGTCAGTGATGAACTGGAGCTGGATGAATATTATGCGGAGCTTCTGCCGAAGAATAAAGTGGAACATATCGAAAGGCTGAAAAAGGAAGGAAGGATCGTACTTATGGCTGGAGACGGCATCAACGATGCACCGGCAATCGCTACAGCGGATATCGGACTTGCCATGGGAGACGGAGGAACGGATGTGGCCCTTGAAACAGCAGATCTTGTGCTACTGGGAGACAACTTCTCAAAACTCACCCATGCCTATACCTTGGCCAAGACAACCATTAAAAACATGAAGCAGAACATCTGGTTTGCCGTAGGCGTTGTGGTGCTCCTTCTCTATGGCGTACTGAACGGATCCATCCATCTTGCCGAAGGGATGTTCATCCATGAAGCCAGCGTCATCCTGGTCATCGTAAACGCCATGAGGCTGGTAAAATTCGGAAAGAAGAAAAATGAAGAAAGAACGAAGGTAAAAATGAGAAACTTGACGGACGTCAAGGCGTAGAAGAGAAAGTACAGATACAATGAAGATAAGATAAAACCATTAGGAGGAATTTAAAATGAAAAAAGTAGTTATGCAGCTGGAACCCTTAACCTGTCCCACCTGCGTGAAGAAAATCGAAACCGTTCTCCATAAAACAGAGGGAGTGGACACTGCTACAGTGCTGTTTAATTCAAGCAAGGTAAAAGTATCGTATAATGAAGAGGAAGTCAGTGCCAAGGATCTGAACAGAAAAATCATGAATCTTGGTTATGCAGTACTTTCCATGAAGGAATAGGCGTAGAATAGTAAGAGAAGAAAATACTAGAACTTAAGGAGGAGATCATTATGAATGAAGAAAGGAAAGGGCCAGGCTGCGCCGGGCATGGCGGACTGAGTCATGACAGCTGCATATCCCTTGTACCCATATTCAATCACCTCACTGACGAACAGATGGAGGAGATCTCCTCCCATACCCATGCTACCCACTTCAGAAAAGGAGAGACCATCTATCGCGCGAATGAGCCTTCGGATTCTCTCTATATCATCAGTAAGGGCAGAGTGAAGATCTACAGGATCTCCGAATCGGGCAAAGAGCAGATCCAGAGAGTGCTGACACCAGGAGACTTTACCGGAGAGCTTGCGCTCTTCAGTGAAGACATCCATGACTCCTATGCAGAAGCCATGGAAGAGACGAACATCTGCGTAGTAAGAAGAGAGGATCTCAAGGAGCTTCTCGTGAAGTATCCTACCATCTCCATGAAGATTCTATCGGAATTTTCAAGGAGGCTCGGTGCATCGGAAAAGCAGGCGACGAGCATAGCGAACGAAAAAGTGGAAACAAGGCTTGCCATGTATATCGCTGAGACCCTTGACCGTTATGGCGAGGGAGCCGAGGTGACAATGCCGATGCTGAGAAAAGACCTGGCTTCCCATCTTGGGACGACACCTGAGACCATTAGCAGAAAGCTGCTGGAGCTGGAAGAGGCAGGAATCATTCTTCAGCTGCCTAAGAACAGGGTGAAGGTACTTGATCTGGATGCACTTCTTCTTGTCTGATGGAGCCCACAGGGATACACCTGTATTATTTTGAATCCATATGACCGCCAAAGGGAAAAGTATTCTCTTTTGGCGGTATTTTGTTAACCAAAATAGTCCGTTTACGGTAGATGCAGACACTGCCTCTTGATATAATGAAAGTGAAGAAGAGAAGGGCAGGATAATCCCTTCTTACGAATATTTTGGGGAATAGTCATTAATGGGGGGAAGTTATATGTTAGAAAAAGCGTTCCTTGACATACTGGATCAGGAACTGGTGGTGGCACTTGGCTGTACGGAGCCGATAGCGATCGCTCTTGCATCGGCTGTTGCAAGCAAACATCTTAAGGGAGAACTGAAGTCGCTTGAAGTCTATGCCAGCGCAAATATCATCAAGAACGCCATGGGCGTAAGTATTCCTGGTACGGGGAAGACCGGAATGAATCTTGCTGCGGCTCTTGGTTCACTTGGTGATTCGGAGAGAAAGCTGGAGGTGCTCTGCGGACTCAAAGATGAGCACATCAGTCAGGCGCTTAAGCTCATAGAAGAAGGAAAGATCCAGATCAGAAAATCGGATAATCCGAAGAAGCTCTATATTGAAGTTCTGGCAAAATCAGAGACTTCAACTTCAAGGGTGATTATAGAGGACAGACATACCAACATCACACTCATTGAAACAGATGAAACCATAGTCTTTACCTCAGATGATATCCCGCAATGCTCAAAGTCTGACGAGTTTTCGTTTATGAATATCGACAGCATCTGGGATTTTATCCAGGAAGTGGATGTCAGAAAGCTGACCAAAGTTGAAGAGAGCATAAACATCAACAAGAAGATTGCAGATGAAGGGCTTCTGAATAATTATGGACTTCGTGTCGGAAAGACCATTTATGAGGGGATACTGAAAGGACATCAGACCAATGACCCGGTTAATTATGCCATGGCCCTTACAGCAGCGGGTTCAGACGCCAGGATGGCCGGTTCATCCTTAAGTGTCATGAGTAACTCAGGAAGCGGAAATCAGGGAATCACCGCCACCCTTCCGGTCATTGCCTACTGGGAGAAGCTGGGTACGTCATATGAGGACCTCTTAAGAGCAACGGCTCTTAGCCATCTTGTGACCATCTATATCAAGACGAAGTTCGGAAGGCTTTCCGCTCTTTGCGGGGCAACCATTGCCGCCACCGGCGCAAGCTGCGGAATCACCTATCTTCAGGGCGGAAAGAAAAAGGAAATCCTTGGAGCCATACAGAACATGCTGGGCAATGTCACAGGCATGCTTTGTGATGGAGCCAAGGGAGGCTGCGCACTTAAGGTGGCAACCTGTACAAGTGCAGCATCACTGTCCTCTTCGCTTGCAATGAACGGTATAGCCATCGGATGCACCGAAGGGATCATTGACAACGACCCGGAGAAGACCATCGACAATCTCTGCCTTTTAAGTAATGAGGGAACCAAGGAATCAGACAGAATCATTCTGGAGATCATGTTGGACAAGGAAAACAGGCTGATCAGAAACTGATGACTGATCTAAAAGACAGTTCTGCATACAGAGTGGATTCAGTTACTGATATAAGAGTCGAAACTCTCCGGATAAAAATGACATAGGTTAACTGCTGTTCTGTGGACTTTGAAAGCTGAGGATAATCCTTATCAGGAGGTCAAATTATGGCATATAACAAGAGTCTGTACTATGAAATCGTCATGTCGCTTCTAGCCGTTGTTACTGTCGTGATTACACTGATGGATCTTTCCGGCAATATTTCCGCTGACAGTTATCTGCTGAATATTGATACGGCAATTCTTCTGATATTCGCTGCGGATTATTTTCTGCGGCTGTATCTGTCCAAGAATAAAACGGATTACGTTAAAAAGTACATCTTTGATCTCATCGCGATTATTCCTTTCAGCGCATTTTTCAGGCTGTTCAGAATCGGTCACCTCATCAAGATCATAAGAATTACAAGATTCACGAGAGTGACAAGGTTTTTCAGGCTGGCTGTCTTTCTTCGGAAGTTCAATACGATTTCCCGTTCATTCGTCAGGACCAATGGACTTGTTTATGTCATCTATCTGACTTTTACGAGTGTGATTCTAAGTGCAGTTGCCATTTTCTTTGCAGAGAACGGTAAGAGCGTTCATTCATTTGCCGATGCCCTATGGTGGTCCTTTGTGACAACCACCGTAGGCTTTGGAGAAATATCTCCTGCAACGGGTATCGGTAAAATCATCGCAGCAGTGCTTATGCTGACGGGAATAGGCTTTATCGGTATGTTTACCGGAACTGTAGCTACATTTTTCCTCTCACCAAAATCCAAAGCTGCAGATGAACATTCACGGGTTCTTGATCTGTCGGATTTAAGCGATGAAGATTTTGATGCGGTACTGAATATTGTTAAAGGGTTAAGAGACTGATATGAAAGCGTGATGGTCCCAAACATCATACCAAAGGAACTAAAAAGAAAAATCTGAAAAAGCCTATAACAATGAGATCCTTAGCGATCTCTTTGTTATAGGCTCTTTTTGCGGATAGTCTTGGAAATGTTGCATAAAAAGGATTCGCAGGAATCCTTTATTTAACGATGCGTGCCCAGCAAGCCGTTAATTGCTAACTGGTGAAAGTCCAGTCTGAGTAAATACCAAGATGCTCAGTAGCTATCAGGCGACTGGTGGAGAAATCCTAAGGTTGAAGCCCTGTGATAAAGTACCGACCTCAAGTCGGGCGAGCAAACCAGCAGGTTGTAACATCAAGTGAATTCTGCAGCTTCGTCAATAATCACCGCGCAAGCGGACAAGGAGAAGCCGAACCTCTATCGCATGGGTGAAGGCCACGGACGGTGCCATGAACTTGGAAGTCAGCACCAAAGAATCTCCCGGAGTACGGGAAGCGACATGCTGGGAAAGTAGTAAACGGAACTGGGGAGACCCTCCCCGTCACGACCGCACGGTCGTAGACTGGAACCCTATAAGGTGATGCCGAAATGGGAACCTGGCGGAAGGGAGTCAGAGGGGAACATAGTACTGTTGAACATCCGGACAACATAACCGGATGGAGGGAAGGGTCCCTGCTATATATCAAGAGTTGGAAAGGAGCGAACTAACACATGAATGTCCGAAATATGACTAATGCCGTGTTGAAACAAAAAGCGGAACGCTTCTCGACAACGCTATATCATTGTGCCAAGGCGAACCCTAAGCGGAAATTCCATGCCTTGTACGACAAAATCCACCGGCCAGACATCCTGAAGACCGCGTGGCTCAAAGTGAAGAGCAACAATGGAAGTGCCGGAGTCGATGGAATCACCATCGACAAAATAGTGAACGAGATAGGAGAAAACCAGTTTCTGAACAATCTGTACAAGAAACTGAAAACTGAGACCTATCATCCAAGCCCTGTCAAGAGAGTCTGGATTCCCAAGGCGAATTCTCAGAAGATGAGGCCGCTGGGCATACCGACAATAGAAGACAGAGTAGTACAGCAGGCAGTCAAGTCTGTTCTGGAGCCCATCTTCGAGACCACTTTCAAGGACTCGTCCTACGGATTCAGACCGAAACGAAATGCCCATCAGGCCATGAAGGCTATCCGAAAAGCCAGTCAGAAAAACTACTGGGTTGTGGATGTGGACATCAAGGGCTACTTCGACAACATCAACCACAAGAAGCTGATGCTGCTGGTGGAGCAGAAGATATCCGACAAACGGATTCTTAGGCTCATCAGAAACTGGCTGAAGGCAGGGGTCATGGAGGACGGAAGTCTGGAACGGTCTGAACTCGGTTCACCACAAGGCGGGGTAATTTCTCCGCTTCTGGCGAACATCTATCTGAATGTACTGGATCACCTCTGGGAAAAGAGATTTCAGCATCTTGGAACACTGGTGCGCTACGCTGATGACCTGGTCGTGATGACAGGTCAAAGCGGGACGCCATGGAAACCTGGAGTATACTCAAAGGGATATTCCATAAGCTGGAAATCGAGATGAATGAGGAAAAGAGCAGAGTGGTGAACATCTGGGATGACAAGAACGGATTCGACTTTCTAGGATTCCATAACCGCAAGTTCCCGAGGGTGAAGAAAGGCGGAAAAATATTCTACTTCATGGAACATATCCCCAAGAAGGGAGCCATGAAGAAAATGAGAAGCATGTTCAGGGAGTATATCTCTCCTCGGAACAGGCTCCATTGGGATACGCTGGATTTCATTCCGGGACTGAACCGGAAGATCAGGGGTCTGAAGAACTATTACGATATCTCTGTGCTCTCTGCCAGATGGCTGGCAAGAATCGACTGGTACATCAGAGGGCTGATGCTCCTTCACTATAACAAGCGTCGTAACAATGGAAATAAAAGAAGCAACTGGGAAACAGTCAAAGGACTGCTTGAAGGTAGGCTTCTGAAACTCGCTTAGAGAGTAACCGTAATGCACATGACGAAGAGTATAGGAAAGCCGTATGAAGGAAAACTTCACGTACGGTTTGATGAGGGGATGCTGAAAGTAAACGAGCGACCCGAAAGGGTCACCCGTTGAAATCAGTGTTCTACTCTATGATGAAACTCTTACTTGCTGTTTTCTCTTCCACCGAAATAATACACATCAAAATTTTCGTCTACATAATACTGACCATACAGTTTTCCATCTGTATGCTTCATGATCAGTTCTCTTGAGATAAAAAGATACTGATCAGAAGTAAATTCATGTGATTCATCAAGTTTACCGTCACGGCCGTACCAGTGTGCTAAACCTGCTGGACTAGTAGGGAGTTCTCCCGATGGACTTGTAGGAATTAATCCGCTTTTAATATCAACCAGGTTATCGGCCAGATATTCTTTGTTTTCTTTAGGCAGTTCTTCTTCAAGTATATTGATGTGTTCTACAATTCTCTCAAGTGTCTCTGGTTCTTTCTCGCATCCGGCAAATAACTGAAGAGCGAGAATGGTTAGGATAACAGCTAAATATTTCTTCATGGAACCTCCTGATTAAGCATATTGTGTGATTGCATTTTCGTAGATATAATACTGATTTAATTTTAACAGCGGATTGATGAGGTTCTTACACTCTTACAAAATGGTGTCAGTTTTCTTCAGACGGCAGTTCTGAAGTATTTAGAACTGAGAATTCCTCCCTGTAGCGGATTTCTTTATTTTTATCATCTCTGAACAGGTAATCTGTGTAGTTTAGAAGGTTTTCAGTTTCCACCTTATTCTCAAGAGCAATACCGAAATTAGAATAAGTAAAGTCCTTTGTGGACTTCTGATAGATATCCATCATGAATCTATCAATTCTCTCGGGTGATTTAATGCTGAATCCGCCAAAATCAGCCAATGAGAGACTTGTAAGCATCATATAGTCTTGATGGGAGACTATCCGAATATCTGTATCTTCTACCTCAACTACAAAGGAAACCCCCTGAACGATACCATCTTTTAATTTGAAACGAAAAAGTGGTGGGAGGAAATGGGCAGGAAGATGATCATTCAGGATATCATAGCTATTAGTTCCCCATATTCCTGATTCCAGCAGTTTATGGTTACCGAGATCAACATCATAGAAGTCAGCATAGTGCATAAAATTATTGGTGAATTCTTTAACTGTGAGCTCTCCAGTGTGAGGCGGAGTGATGGTTGAATAGAGAGAAGAGGCAAATAGAGCGAAGACTATGATATATCCTGCAGCCAGAGGGAGAAACCGATATAGTTTTCTGTCTTTCATGCGGTAGGATATATTTTCGTCCCAGGAGAGAATCTCGCGATTTTTGAGACGGTCATATGAAATATCATGGGTAATTATGCTGATTACAGGGAGTGCCAAACCCATCCCTTAATAGCAACTTCGAGGGTCCGGTCAAATGCTTCCTTGTAACTCAAATGTTCTCCATCTTTATTTTCAATGCTAAGGCCAAGAATAGACTTTCCGGCTGTAGTTTTTGTTCGATGAAGAAGGACAGGTTCAATAAGAATCATGATGAGCATGGCAGCGATCAAGTCAGTAGTATACTGCCATCCTGTTCGTGATAATATGCTGATATTCATAACAAAGATCTGAGAGATTATCCAGATAAATAGGTAGAGCGTGAAATCGAAGGACCTTGCGAAGAATCTCCGGAAGGGATCATAAAACATGGGAAGTTCTTCGGTAAACTTAAAATATCTGCTGCCGTCTTCATTCAGTGAATGGTCGATTTCATGGAGATACTTCATGAAATTGAGCCTCGTATAGTTGATCTCATTCTTATAGATGGAAGAGCAGATGTTTCGTGCAAGACCAATATCATCTTCCTCTTTATCCAGTTCTTTAATCTGGGCTGATATGATGTCTCTGAGATTGGTTTTCCCATGAATCAGTGATCGTATATCCACAAGGGAGATATGGAGACTACGAAGAAGCTTTATCTTCATAAGCTGATCCAGATCTGTTTCTGAATATTCCCTATATCCATTATCTGTACGGGAAGGATCAAGAAGACCTTCCTTTTCGTAGTATCTTATGGTAGCCCTGTCGATACCTGAGCAGGATTCCATCTCTTTAATCTTCATGTACTCATTCCTTTCCGTATGTTAGCTCAATTGTAGTCTATCAAGGGACTTTACAGTCAACCCTTTTTTCAAGATTATAATGAATTACATAAAGATAATCTTCTTAGGATATTGCTAATTCAGTGATTTTCACCACAACCATAATGATGACACATGCAGGTAATACAAAGGGAAGAAAACCATCTTTCAGAAGCAATAGTCCTGCTGAAAGGAGTGATCCAAATAGAATCTGAATGCTGTATCTTAATTTCAGGTGACTTATAATTGTTTTCTCAGAAATCTCTTTTTCGAGAAGTTTAGTTATATAAACATCTTTGATGTCATAGATTTCTTTTCTTGCAATCAGGAGCTCATATAGTCTGTAGAGTCCGATTAGTATAAGTAAGGTCAGAAGTATTCCTATTATGATATATGCGATAATCATTTTTCCCTCCTGCTTATTGAAGATTCATGTATTTTGTGAAATCAATTTCCGATACTTCATTGATGAATAAAAACATGGATATGAATATGAGAATAGAGCTCAACAGTAATTTAATCAGCCTTCCTTTTTTATTTTTCTGTTCTTGTGTGTCGTTCATCCAGATGGTGCTTCCAATCCCAATGATGGCATAAAGAAGTGCTTTCATTCTTTTCCTCCTATATATGTAATTCGCAAATATTAATGGTGAGAGCTCACTTATTGCTACAACTCAAATTCTCTGACGATATAGTAAAGTTCATCACCGGGTTCTTCCCGATTGAAGAGCTCATTATATTCTGTAATATATATTTCTTTGATCAATCTATAATCACCATTTTTCATGTTTTTCCAGTGCTCAAGAGGCCAGCTGTTTTCCTCTTTACTTTCAGGAGATAAATCATAAAGTGGTGCTGGAAACTCAGCAAGATTTGCTTTATCTACCTTATACCACTTACCGAATCGTTTTCTTTCAAGCCGGATGTCTGCGCCGAAATATATTCTTTGATCAGACTCATTGACCAGATTGAAATTCAGTTTGTCTTCAAGAGGTGTTACTTCACTGATGGAGACACCAGGTACATTATTGATCTCCAGATCACTGACATAGGATTCGTTTTTGCATCCTGTAAAAGCTATTGAAAGAAATACTGCTATAAACATGAGTGTCATCTTTTTCATATTCGGACCTCCCTTAATTTAAACCAATTATCTCTTATTATCTTGATATATCTTAGTTTTCCATATTAACCTGGTGAGAGCATACTCCAAGGATCAGGGCATATTCTGATAACTGAGAGGATCCGCGCATGGGGAACAAAGTGTTTGTTCTTTCCCGCATCAATTCCGACCACCAGCGTTTCCGGATTAATTTGCAATAGCTTGTCATTTTGTGTACTATCCATTTGGAGACTCCTTTCATACTTTGAATTTGTGCCTTTCTTGCCTTGGATCAGCACACTTTCATTGTATTGCTAAGGGTCTCTTTTTTCAAAGTCCAGATATTTTCATTACAGGAATGCTCCAATATTTATCTGAAGTGAACTAGCCGATAAAAGTATTGTATTCAGATTTTCTATACCACTCTCGAGCAGCTTTTATACTGGTGAGATATAGAGCTGTACTGAACCAGTGGATTTCTTTAGTGGGAAAGAGAAGTGTACCAAGGACAATGATTAATGGAAATATCATCTGAGTCAAACCGTATCTCTCTATACCTTTCAGCATTAACCCATAATCTGATTCATCTGGAAACAGCTTTTCAATATAGGCATTAATCAGATCAATGTCTCTTCTTTTAATTCGAATAAACCACCATAGCGACACAGCAAATACAATCATCCAAAGAAACACTACAATATAGGAGAAGCGGAGTTCACCACTGGATAGCGTATCTCGATATTCAAGATATGAGGCAAGATCAGGATTGCTAAGTAGTGAAGTCAGATCATTCATGTTGCTTATTTACCTCCACTGATTATTATGTATTCAAATATTATCGATATTATCATTATAATAAGGTTTACATATTTTAACAAATAAATATATAGCAAAGTCATTCTGTGATAGTTACTGAAAATTCCTGTCTGAAATAATAGTCATCATAGCCTCTGTCCATACGCATGTAGTCATGCCCATCGTAGTAACCAGAATTCTCAATCCTGTTTGTTATCAGTAGACCGCCTGCTTCAATTGCAAAGGATTCAAAAGGCTTTCGCCATATTTCATCGATAATTGCCTGATCACTATCCGTCTGCAGGATAGACTGATTCTTTCCTTTCAGCGCGAGGCTAGAGAGCATCATGAAATTCCTGTTGGATTCTATCCAGAGATCAGTTTCTTCAACTTCCACCACGAATGAAATACCCGTGACAAGGCCATCTTTCTGTCTGAAGCGGACGACAGGCGGAAGCAGATAATCAGGAAGAAGGCTTGTTCTGTGATCATACTTGACGATCTCCTGCCAGGAACCATTCTTGTCCAGATAAAGATTGCCGAAGTCCATATCGTAGATTTTTGCATAATGGTTGAAGTTCTCGGAAAACTCTTCTACTGTAAGATCTCCCTTGTGAGGGGGAACATAATAGGAAAACTCGACAAAGCTGAACACAAGAATTAGAAGGACATTTGCAAGACCGAAGACGACGAAGCGGTAGATCTTTCTGTCTTTGATCCTGTAGGATATCCCTTCATCCCAGGGCTGTATCTCACCATTCTTCATCCGGTCATAGCTCGTCCAATAGGTGATGAAACTGACAAGCGGAATAGCAAGTCCAAGACCTTTCAGAGCAACTCCCCATGTTCTGTTGAACGCCTCGATATAGGTTAGTCTATTTTCATCGGCATTCTCTATACGAAGACCGAAAATGGCTTTTCCTGGAGTCGTTCTGAAGAAGTGGAGTAGAACAGGTTCAATAAGAATCATCATGATGATGATGACGATGAGATCAAGATAGCCGATCAGTCCTATACGTTCTCCAACATTGACATGAAATATCTTTACCAGAACGGCATGCCAGAGAGTAAGATAAAGTGCCAAGTCGAAACCTCTTGCAAGAAATCTTCTCCAGGGATCGTAGACCATAGGAAGTTCTTCCTTAACCTGGAAGTACTTGCTGCCGGATTCTTCAGCTGACCTGTTGATTTCGGAAAGGTATTTTTCTGCATCGAGCTGTTCAAAATTCATTTCATTTTTATAGATTGTTCGGCACATCTCTTTTGCATAGGTGATGTTTTCTTCTTCGCTGTCCAGAAATTTCGTCTGACTGGATACAGTATCCCTTAAACTTGTTTTACCCTTAATGAGTGATTTAATATCATCCAGCGTGACATGAAGACTTCTAAGCAGTTTGATTTTCATAAGAAGTTCCAGATCTTTCTCTGAGTATTCTCTATATCCATTATCCGTACGCAGAGGTTCAAATAAACCTTCTTTCTCATAATATCGTATTGTTGCCCGGTCAATTCCCGAGCGGGATTCCATCTCTTTGATCTTCATGATGTACTTCCTTTCTTCGTTGCTACCTTCATTGTAGACTATCAAGGACCTTTACAGTCAACACTTTTATTTCAAAAAGTGTGAAATCATATTTTTAGACTAGCTGTCTGAATTAAACGGATATAATTTTTTAGGGAAAAAGAGTTTTAACTGGTAAAGCATACTCAAATAATAATATAATAACTATGAAAGATAAATAGAATATATTCTTTAATAAACAATAGCGAAGGTGCAGACAAAAATTAGTTTAATATCATGATTTTGATTAATCAGTAGCTCCCCACCTCGTTTTTTATACTTGAATAGATCAGATCCAGAAGAGTTCGGGGTTGGAGGAAATACGGTATAGTTACTATAACAATTGATTATAATTAAGAGGAGATAGTGAGGATGAAAAAGAACATAATCATAACTGCTGTTACAACTTTTCTAGTAACGGTCATGCTGATTGCTTTTGGTGTATACTGGGCGTTTTTTGATATGAGCAGATTACCTGAAGGTGTTCTGATTAATGAACTGGAATCTCCGGATGGAACCTATACTTTGAAAGCTTATCATGTTGAGGGCGGAGCGACCGTCTCTGATTCTGTGAGAGGAGAGCTGATTTTCAATAACAGCTCTAAAAGGTCTAAGAATATCTACTGGAATTACAGGGAGGATTCAGCATCAATTAAATGGATTGACGATAATAAGGTTGTCATCAATGGAATAGGTCTAACTGTACCGAACAGTAAGTTTGATTTCAGAAACAGGTGACAGATGAAACAGATCTGATCTTGAGACACTTGAAACGTTTCAGCAGCAATAATTGGAGTCGTTGCAAAACTAGGTAACCTGGTTTTATAACGGCTCCTTTCTGTTGTCC
>NZ_DAMBTF010000021.1:0-47851 GCF_032054185.1 Proteiniclasticum sp. | reverse complement strand
CCGAACGGCATGTACGGTGGTGTGAGAGGGGGAAGAAATTTCTCCCTACTCGATTCTATATATCGATATTTGAGATGAATTTAGAATTCACATCTTTCTTGAATATACATCACTTATTTGTTATGCTTATACTATATAAAAAATGTGAATATTATAAAATGATTATGTTCAAAAGTTTGAATATAAAAAGATCATGGCAGGAGTGGTAAGGAGTATGCCTTTATTTAGTATGGTTTCTCAATGGATCAATATTGTCGGATTATACCTCATCATCGACGGCATTCTGCTCTACAGGGGAAAGAGAACGCCAAAGTATGCACAGGAGAGGGTATCAGAAAGTGAAATGGATGCCTGGCGCAGAACCCGTACGTTCGCACATATCATGATGGCTTTCGGTTTCTACACATTTACATTTACCAGGAATCTATCCATGGAAGCAGTTATTGCCTTCTTCATCAATATCGCCGGTCTATTACTGATTTTTGCAGGACAGATCATCAGCATCAGAAACAACATCAATAAGATGGGGAAGTGGAGTGCAACAATCTGACAGCTCCTGATCGAAGAGCAGATTTATTATTCTAAGTTAAATTTCCAGCTGACAGCGATAGTGATCTATCAAAAATGAAGCTTTATGAGATCTATGTTGAAAATTGAATACTTGAAGAAGATTACAATATCATCGATAAGAAGGGAGCTTGATATATGGATATACTCGTAGAGTTATTTCTCGAATTTCTCGTTGAAGGGACTGCCAAAGCCGCAGAATCTAAAAAGACGCCAAAATTAACGAGATTATTTGCTCTTGTTCTCATTATTGGAACGATGCTGCTTCAGTTTTTTATGGCCTATATTAATAGAACGGAAAAGGAAATGATGGGGACTTTTATTGTATTCGGTAGTTTAATCGCCTTTTTCCTGCTGAATCTGCTATATGATTATGTGAAACTGAAAAACGCCTAAAGATAGAAGTTTCGAATTTACAGAAAAAAGGAGGAGAGACCAGAGATATGGGAAGAGATAAGCGAAACACTCTAATCATTGTACTGACGTTGGTTGTAACATCTTTAATGTACAGACTGATTGAAGGACGAACGGGAACTTCCGGTTACAATCCTTTTACGAAAGGTTTCGATGGAAGAATTGTCGTGATTTTCGGATCATATGCTGTAATCACCCTTGCGGTCTATTTTGTGCTGAGCAGATTTGTCTTTAAGGAAAACCGTAAAAAGAAGTAATCAATCTTTTTCTACTGAAAGTAATCAATAAATCAGATTGCTGTAATCTTATCTATAAAGAAAATGTCATTCGTTCATTCGAATCCTATTTTCTTTATATCTTGATTATTGAGATAACCTTCTATGAATCTCTGTGATCAGAAGAACAGCGAGACTGCAGTGTACACAAGAAGCAGCGCCATAATGGTATTAACGAGCCTTGCATGTTCCGAAAACAGCTTTCTGAACAGCGATCCGAAGAGCGCCCATAGAATTGTACTTAAAAAGCCCATGGAGGTCAGAAGAATCGTAAAGAAAAAGAGCGTCACTCTTTCCTGATAGTAGGGCAGGATATAGGATCCCATGGCGGTTACACTGTAGATGTAGAGCTTCGGATTGATGAACTGAAGAAGGACCGCTGTGGAAAATCTGGCATCAGTCATTCTGCTTGGCTTAAAGTCCTTTCCGCTGGTGAAGATCTTATAGGCAAGGTAGAGCATATATCCTGCTCCGATGAAGAGCATGAATGGCGCAACCTTGGGGATATAGCTGTAGAGAAGGTTTGAGAAGAATGTACTGAGGAGCATGACGATTAAAGCTCCCGCAAAAACCCCCAGATTGAACGGATAGCTCTTTTTAAAGCCCATACGGCTGGCATGGGTCATGGACATGATATTATTGGGACCGGGTGTAACCGACATGATGATGATATAGGTCAGAAATGCAGTCCAGTTGAACATAAGAGCCTCCCGCGGTTTTAAGATTTCAATTGTTTACTTATAACTTTAGGTCCTAAGCCTATGGTTGTCAAAGTATATTAAGAGAAAAGACATGTCATCCCGACATGTCTTTCGGACAATTTTATGCTGTTTTTTCCGTTTCCATCGCTTTCAGAAAATCAAATTCACTGATGATTCTTTTAAACCAGAAGGTGTATTTTTCAGGACTTCTTTCCATATCCGCCTTGAGATCCTCCATAGCAATCCATTTATAGTCATGGACTTCCTCTGTATTGATCTTCGGATCTCCATTATAGCGTCCGACAAATACATGATCATATTCGTTCTCGGTGACGCCGTTGTCAAAGGAAATTTTATAGGACATCTCATGAACATGAGAAAGCTCGGTATCAAATCCCATCTCTTCGGGCAGTCTTCGATGTACAGCATTCATCGTAGTTTCTCCGTATCTAGGGTGACTGCAGCAGGTGTTGCTCCATAGCCCCGGTGTATGATATTTATCTAAGGCTCTCTGCTGAAGCAGAAGCTCGTTTTTATCATTAAAGACAAATATGCTGAATGCTCTATGCTTGACACCTTTAAAGTGTGCCTCTTCTTTGCCCATATATCCCAGAAAGTTATCTTGTTCATCTACGAGGATCAGTATATCTTCCATTCTTTTTTCTCCATTTCATTCTTTGATTTTGACTATTATAACCAATAATCACATTTTGAGCAATCTCATTGTTTCCAGTCTTTTATCAAATATTAAGATGAATTTAAAATATTTGGGATATATTCATAATATCGACGCTTCAACTTACAGAATGTCAGTAATGAAGCATTTAATTTACAAGAAATTTTTACGGAACGGGAGGACATCATGAAGGAATATTCCAAAGACACAATCATAGATTTCAAGGAGACAGACCGGTTTCTATATATGAAACTGGACTCATTCGTGCAGATGCTCAATACGACATCCATGTACCACACTGTAAGTCTGGGCCTTTCACCAAATTATATGGAAGAGCTCGGCATGGTATGGGTTCTGTATTCCTGGAAGCTTCATCTGTCCGAAGGGGACTATTATGCCAAAAAGCTGACCTTTACGACTTTTGCACTCTTTCACAAGGACATCTACTCTCACCGCTATTTCTATGTGACGGATGAAGAGGGGAATATGGTGGGCTACGCTCTGTCGGTCTGGATTGTCATCGACAAGGACAGAAGAAAGATGGTGAAGATTCCAGCTCCCGTAAAGGAAATCTATACCGGCGGACTGGACGAAAGCCTTTCTTTAAGGCAGGATTCGATTGTAAAAGCTCTTGATCCGACACCTCTCAAGAAAAGAAAGAATGTGGAGTACACCCATGAAAAGTTGATTGAGCTGAGATTCCAGGATATCGACAGCAATCAGCATGTGAACAATACCGTCTATGTCGGCTGGGCGATGGAGTCACTAACTACAGACAGGGACGAGACATACCTGATCGAGCATGTACCGGAGGATATGTCCATTGTCTACAAGAAGGAAAAACTCCCTGGTGGAAGTGTTCTTGTGAAAACGGAGCTCAAGGACAATCATTCCTATCATGAAATACTGGATGAAGACGGCTGTCTTCTATCCCTCGTGGAGATCTTATGGAAAAAACGAAAAACAGACGGTATCTGAACAATGGAAAACTGAAGTATGTCATCTTCATTCTAGCCTCAGTATTTATCCTCACATTTATCATAATTGAAGGACTCATCATCTATCATGCCTCAAAAACCTCAGAGGAAAGAGCGGATGTCCTCATCATCCTTGGTGCAAGGCTCTATGGAAGGACGCCTTCTCCATCGCTTCAGTTTCGGCTGGATGAAGGTTATGCCTATCTGAACACTCATCCGGATACCATAGCTGTTGTATCGGGCGGCATGGGTAGAGGAGAGGAGATTACAGAGGCATCTGCCATGAGAGACTATCTTCTGGATAAGGGAATTTCTCCTATGAGAATCCTTACGGAAGAGCACTCTTTCAATACCTATGAGAATGTCGGTTTCAGCATCAGTGTACTGGAGGAAAATTTCCCTCAATGGAATCTTCAGGATCTGAAATTCGGGATCGTGAGCAACGACTACCATGTCTATCGTGGAACACTCATCGCCCGGGAAAAAGGCCTGGATGCTTTCGGTATCCCTGCAAAGACCCCGCCAACAACACTTGTGAAAGGCTATCTCAGAGAATATCTGAGTGTGCTCAAATATCTAATCATCGACCGGAACCGTTCATAAATTTCCCGTGCATTTTAAAACCGGAAAAGCTGCATATCACTATGCCGCTTCTCCGGTTTCTGTTTTCATTACCCTATTTATTGACCACTTTGATGTATTCCACTCTCGGATCTTCCGTTCCCTGAACATATAATCCTGTCTTTTTCAGATCATTGACATAGTTCACGATTTCTTCTGTGATGACCTCTCCCGGACATAGTACTGGAATTCCCGGAGGATAAGCCATGAGGAATTCTCCTGAGACTTCTCCGATGCTGTCTTCGAGAAGTACAGATTCCTTTTCGGCATTGAAGGCTTCTCTTGGAATAAGAACCTGTTTCGGAATGGATGGAATGTCCAGGAAGTCAGGCTTCACCTGATTCATGTTCATGTATTCCAGACTGATTTCCTTAAGTGCCTCGATGAGCTTGTCCATGTTTTCTCTGGTATCACCGAAGCTTCCTACCGCAAGGGTGTTGTACAGATCAGATAGCTCCATCTGGATGTGGTACTTGTTGGCCAGGATCATATCAAGATCGAATCCTGTTATGCCGAGGTCTCTGCAGGTGATGCAGACCTTTGTGGGATCCAGCGCATGAACCCCGGGATTCCCGAGAATCTCGTTTCCGAAGCAGTAGAAGCCTTCGATTTTGTTGACTTCATTTCTCAGATAGGTGGCATTTTCAATTGCCTTATCCAAAAGCTCCTCACCTTCAAGAGCGATCTGCTTCCTTGAGGTATCCAGGGATGCAAGGAGAAGATAGGAAGGTGATGTGGTCTGAAGAAGGTTCATGATCTGCTGCACTCTCGCTGCACTGACATATTTCGTTCTCACATGGAGTATCGAGCCTTGAGTCATGGCACCGATGATCTTATGGGTGCTCTGTGCACATAGATCTGCGCCTGCTTCCATGGCGGACATGGGGAGTTTGTCTGAAAAAGCGAGGTGGGGGCCATGAGCTTCATCCACAATGAGCGGAATGTCATACTCATGAACGATCTCTGCGATTTTTTCAAGCTCCGTCGCAACGCCATAGTAGGTCGGATTGATGATGAGCACCGCTTTTGCATGCGGATTCTCTCTTAGAGTTTCTTCCACTGTTTCAGGCGTCACTCCCTGGGCGATACCCAGCTTCTTGTCCAGCTCAGGCTGCATATAGACCGGGATGGCACCACTAAGAATGATTCCTGCTGTAATGGATTTATGCACATTTCTGGGCACAATGATGGTATCTCCGGCACTGACCACGGACATGATCATGGCCTGAATCGCACCTGAGGTGCCATGGATGGAAAAGAAAGATGCATCTGCACCATAGGCATCGGCTGCAAGCTCCTGTGCCTTTTTGATCGGTCCTGTAGGATGATGCAGGGAGTCGACCAGCTGGAAGACAGTGACATCTATCTTGAAGGGATTATCACCCATGTATTTTTTGAATTTCTTTTCAATTCCTTCTCCTTTTTTATGACCTGGTACGTGAAAGGGAACAGTTTCCCGATCCACATATTCCATAAGGGCATCAAAAAGAGGTGTTTCGTTTTGGTTCAGCTTATACAACTTTACAGCCACCTTCTTTCAGTATACTCATCATTGTGGTAGACATTCATTTTAAAAATAACTATTTTATAATAGCATAAATCTTTGATTTTACAATGATAATTCACATTTCTTTGTTACTACCATTCTATTATATATTGAAGAGATTTTCATCTCATCTGGATAAACATTTTTTTCCTCTGCAGACAAACCTGACCAATACAAGATAAACCTGTGAAATCTCTCCGAGAATATATTATAATGTGAGTAAAGTATGCATCTACAAAGGAGGAAACATCATGTCCTATAAAGAAACACTTCAGGAATGGCTGGACAGCGAATTCGTTCTGCCCGAATTCAAAGACGAACTTAGGGGAATTACTGATGAAAAAGATCTGGAGGACAGATTCTATACAGAACTCGAATTCGGCACCGCAGGTCTTCGCGGTATACTTGGTGCGGGAACAAACCGCATGAACATCTATACTGTCGGCAAAGCCACTGAAGGTCTCGCCAGATATCTGAAAGCGAATATAGAACACCCTTCCTGTGCAATCGCCTATGATTCCAGAATCAAGTCCGACGAGTTCGCCAAAGTGTCCGCACTGATTCTGGCCGCACATGGTGTCAAGGTCTATCTTTATGACGCTCTTGCACCGGTACCGCTTCTCTCATTTGCCGTAAGGCATTACAGTACCAGCGCAGGTATCGTCATCACCGCATCTCATAACCCCCAGGCGTATAACGGATATAAAGTATACGGATCCTACGGCGGGCAGGTGACCGACGAGGAAGCGGATAACATTCTTAAGGAGATACGCTCCATAGAAAGATTTGAAGATGTTTCTTCCATCACTAAAGAGGAAGCTGTGGAAAGAGGGCTTCTTGAATATATCGGTGAAGAAGTGATCAGAACCTATATCGACTCCATCAAGACACTGACCGTGAAAAAAGATATGGTGAAGGAAAACGCCCATAAACTGAACATCATCTACACGCCGATCCACGGTTCAGGAAATATTCCTGTGCGTCGTGTTCTGAAGGAGCTCGGCTACACAAATGTCAATGTGGTCAAGGAGCAGGAGCTTCCAGACGGAACTTTCCCGACAGCACCTTATCCGAATCCTGAGAATCCTCAGGTCTTCGAACTGGCACTGAAACTCGCAGAAGAAGTCAATCCCGACATCATTTTCGGCACCGATCCTGACTGCGACCGTGTCGGCGTCATCGTGAAGGACAGCGAAGGAAACGACCGTGTTCTTTCGGGAAATCAGATCGGCATGCTCATCACCTATTATCTCCTGAAAGCCATGAAAGAGGAGAATACCATTCCGGAAAACGGCGTGGTGATCAAGACCATCGTTTCTACAGAAAGCGTAAGAAACATCACCGACGACTTCGGTGTAGATCTTCTGGATGTCCTGACCGGATTCAAGTATATCGGTGAAAAGATCGAAGAATACCAGGAAACCGAGGAAAAGACATTCATCTTCGGTTTCGAAGAGTCATTCGGCTACCTCGCCGGTACCTATGTAAGAGACAAGGACGCAGTTGTCGCATCCATGATTCTCTGTGAAATCGCGACTTACTATAAAACAAGAGGAATGACCCTCTATGATGCACTTGTGGAGATCTACGAGAAATACGGGTTCTTCAGAGAAGAAATCGAATCCTTCACACTCGCAGGTAAAGACGGTCAGGAAAAAATCAGAAAATGCATACAGTATTTCAGAGACAATACCCTTACAGAAATCGGCGGCGTGAAGACGCTCTACAAGGAAGACTACAAACTCCGCGAGAAGGTTTCTGTTCTAACAGGAGAAAAGACATCCATCACGCTTCCAGCGTCAAATGTCATCAAATACACTCTGGAAGACGAGTCATGGTTCGTCGTAAGACCATCCGGTACAGAGCCTAAAATGAAGGCTTATATGGCCGTCAAGGGACATTCACTTGAAGATGCAGAAGAAAAGCTATCCAGATTCAAAAGTGAAGTGATCTCCATCGTGAACAGGGGTTTTGAAAATTAGGGTAAGCCCTCATCTTCAGAAAACCTCAAGGAGGATAAATTGGAATATATCAAACATTTTAAATCAAAACTCTCAAGCCTTATTTTTCTGGAACTCAATAAAGAGATCATCGCCACACATTTTGAGATTCCCGAGGTAAGGCAGATCAGTGAAGATCTATTTCTGCCGTTGTCTCCGGAATACATCGCGGACAACATCAATAAGGATCTGACTAAAGATCTACCTTTCGGTGAATTCGTGAAAGGCATGTATTATGTAGCTGGTGCCGATCCTGATTTCAATCAGATCGGACTGTACCGTACTATACTGACCGGGATCAGCCGGGAAGGAGTCATCAAAGGACTTGTGACGAAACTTCTCAAAGAGGAAAAACTGGAAGATGCACTGATCTACCTTCTGGGCTTATATCATATCCACAGAGAACAGGAAGTCTTAAGAAATACGCTCGTGCTTCTTGAGGAGCTTTCCCTGAGTGGTGAAATGTATCGTGATGCCCTTAAAAAATATGCCGAAGAGGCTATAGCGGCAGGCATGAACGAAGGGTATCTGTTCAAGGGCTCTGCTCTGAGATTTGCAGGTGATTTCAGCGGTGCGCTTTTCAACATCAGAGAATATCTGAGACTCGGCGGAGAGGAAACAAATGAAATCTCTGAAGAGATCGAATTTCTTGACCGTAAGTCACGCATCACTGAAGGGGAGGAAATCCTCTATGAAAATCCCCAGAGGTTTCTTGAACTTGTCCTTCCTTTGCTTAACCGCGAAGAAGACAATCCGAGACTTCTTCTGATGATCGCCATAGCCTACCGGATACTGAAAAATCACGAGAAAGCCATCTACTATCTCAATGATGCTCTGGCTGTGGATTCCGCATATGTGGATGTCCTGAATGAGCTGGGCATAAACTATGCTGCAATCGGAGACTATCATCAGGCAGTGAAATACTTCAGGACTCTTTTTGAACAGGTAAGGACCATCGAGATTCTGACAAACCTCATCATGTGCTATCTGAACCTTGGCGATCTCAAGGCAGCCAAAGAACATATCGCCATAGCGGAGCTCATGGACAGTGACGATGAGATTCTTCTTGAAATAAAAGGCTACGTGGAGAAACTGGAAAACAAAATGAATAAATAGTGTTTTTTACACCATAATACATACCAGTTAATCCGGTTGACAGTGCAGTGAATTTACCTTATAATTAATTGAACGAATGTTCTTTATTGGAAGAATATACAATTTTAAACACACAAGGAGTGAATGATTTGGCTAATATTAATGCAGATAAAATGAAGGCTTTGGATGCCGCTATGTCCCAGATCGAAAAGCAGTTTGGTAAGGGTTCAGTCATGAAACTTGGCGCAGATTCTAAGCTCAATCTGGATTCAATTCCTACTGGCTGTCTCGGACTGGATATCGCACTCGGAATCGGTGGTATTCCAAAAGGCAGAATCATCGAAATATATGGGCCTGAATCTTCAGGTAAAACCACAGTAGCTCTGCATTGTATTGCTGAAGCTCAGAAGCTTGGCGGCATAGCTGCATTTATCGATGCAGAACATGCTCTTGATCCGCAGTATGCAAAAAGACTGGGTGTGGATATTGACAATCTTCTTGTTTCACAGCCGGATACAGGCGAACAGGCAATGGAAATTGCCGAAGCGCTCGTCAGATCCAATGCAGTTGACCTGGTCATTGTCGACTCCGTAGCCGCACTTGTACCAAGAGCGGAAATCGAAGGCGAAATGGGAGACAGCCACATGGGTCTTCAGGCAAGACTGATGTCCCAGGCATTAAGAAAGCTTGCCGGTACAGTCAGCAAGACACACTGCAGCATTCTCTTCATCAATCAGCTAAGAGAAAAGATCGGTGTCATGTTCGGTAACCCCGAAACCACACCAGGCGGTCGTGCACTGAAATTCTACGCTTCCGTACGAATGGATATCAGAAGAATCGATTCCATCAAGAACGGTGATGATGTCATCGGTAACCGAACCAGAATCAAAGTCATCAAGAACAAGGTCGCCGCTCCATTTAAAATGGCGGAATTCGATATCATGTATAACGGCGGTATTTCAAGAGAAGGAAACGTGCTGGATGTAGGGGTCAAGGAAGAAATCGTGGACAAGTCCGGAGCATGGTTCTCCTATGAAGGTACCCGACTCGGACAGGGTAGAGAGAATTCAAAGATCTACCTTGCAGAGAATCCAGGCACACTACTGGAAATCGAAAACAAAATCCGTTCAAAGTATAATCTGCCTTTAGCAGTCATGTCTGATGCAGCACCGACACCGGTAATTGAAGCTGAAGAATCGTCAGATCTGAACGAAGAAACTTTGAAGGCTGGAAAAAAATCCAAGCAGGAATAAACCCATTCAGACGAAACCGGTCACTCGACCGGTTTCATTTATTTTTATCTGGAACACTTCACAAGAACGGTTCATTTTCCTCCAGAATCCGATTGCTCTGAAAAATCAGTTTAATGCAGGAGAGCGTTCAAAAAAAGGACAAAAAGCCCTTAAAACGGACATGATTTATTTGACACTTATAAGGGGATACGATACAATAAATTTGTATTGGTTTATCAATTGAACAGTGAGAATAATATGCACTTTCCAAGCTTTCACATTTAGCTATAAAAAATGACTAAATAAGCAAGGAGGTGTAAATATGAGCACAGAACAAATTGCTATCATCGTAACCGGTGTGGTTACCTTATTAGTGGTCGGTGCCATAATCTTATATTTATCGAATAGTAAATTGAAAAAAGCTAAGGAAATCCTTAGCAATGCGGAAACAGACAGCAGGAGAATCCTTGAGGATTCAAAAAAAGAAGCGGAAGCCCTAAAAAAAGAAGCATCACTTGAAGCCAAAGACGAAGCCTTTAAGCTGAAATCGGAAGCGGAAAAAGAAGTACGCGAACGCAGAGGCGAAGTCCAGAGACTTGAGAGAAGGACCATTCAGAAAGAAGAATCCTTGGACAAGAAGATGGAACAGCTGGAAAAGAAGGAAGAAACACTGAACAAGAAGATCTCCGATCTTAGTGTTAAAGAGCTTCAGGCAGAAGAGCTGCTTGCATCAAGACGATCCGAACTTGAAAGGATCGCAGGACTTACTCAGGAAGATGCTAAAAAAGTGCTTATGGATGAAGTCAGAGGCGAGGTTCAGAGAGATCTGACCATGATGGTCAAAGAAATGGAATCCAAAGCTAAGGAAGACGCAGACAAGAAGGCACGTGAAATCATCACTACTTCAATTCAGAGATGTGCAGCGGATCATGTATCTGAAACAACAGTACATGTTGTTACCCTGCCAAACGATGAAATGAAGGGAAGAATCATCGGTAGAGAAGGTAGAAACATCAGGACACTTGAAACCCTGACAGGAGTCGATCTCATCATAGACGATACTCCAGAAGCTGTTATTCTATCAAGTTTTGACCCGATCAGAAGAGAAGTTGCAAAACTTACTCTTGAGAAACTGATTGTAGACGGTAGAATTCATCCTGCCAGAATCGAAGAAATGGTGGAGAAATCCAAAAAAGACGTGGAAAATGAGATCAAGGAAGAAGGCGAACAGGCATCTTTCGAAATCGGTATCCATGGTATTCATCCGGAACTGCTTAAGCTGCTGGGAAGACTGAAATTCAGAACAAGTTACGGACAGAATGTCCTTAAGCATTCTATCGAAGTGGCCAACCTGGCTGGGCTTATGGCTTCAGAACTGGGATTGGACGTAACACTCGCAAAGAGGGCAGGACTGCTCCATGATATCGGAAAAGCCGTAGATCACGAAGTTGAAGGTGGTCACGCAATCATCGGTGCAGATTTAGCGAAGAAATATCACGAATCGGCACTTGTAGTCAACGGAATAGGCGCTCACCATGGTGATGTCGAAATGATGTCCATGGAAGCCGTACTGGTTCAGGCAGCAGATGCAATATCCGCGGCAAGACCAGGCGCAAGACGTGAAACTCTTGAAAACTATATCAAGAGACTGCAGAAACTGGAAGAAATTGCTAACTCTTACGAAGGTGTTGAGAAGTCATATGCAATTCAAGCTGGAAGAGAAATAAGAATCATTGTTAAACCTGAAGTGGTTGACGATCCGGGAGCCATGCTTATGGCAAGATCTATTGTGAAGAGAATCGAGGAAGAAATGGAATACCCTGGACAGATCAAGATCAATGTGATCAGAGAAACCCGCTCGGTTGATTACGCAAAATAATCCGAAACCCGTTTTGGATATTGAATTTGAAATTAGAGAAGAGCAAGTCGAAAGACTTGTTCTTTTTTTTAAGAATATGCTTGCCACTGTGCAGAGTGCCTTCCTTGACCGGAATGTCCAATCCCTCTATAATCGAGTTAATGAAATAATTGAAATCACTAAGCAGAAAGCGAGACATACTATGGCAACATTTTTTCTTTTCGTCATCTACATGGCATTTATCGGACTGGGTCTTCCTGATTCAGTTCTCGGGGCTTCATGGCCCGTTCTTCACCTGGCACTTGATGTCCCTATAGCCCATGCGGGGATTCTGTCTGTCATGACTACAGGAGGAACCATCATTTCGAGCTTCATGAGCGGGCGCGTCACAAAGAGGTTCGGAACAGGCAGAGTGACCCTTGTGAGTGTACTCATGACGGCCATTGCGCTTATGGGATTTTCCTACGCTTCCAGCTTTTACTGGCTCATGCTCCTCACCATTCCTCTGGGTCTTGGTGCAGGTTCAGTGGATGCGGCGCTGAACGGATATGTGGCCATGCACTACGAAGCGAAGCACATGAGCTGGCTGCACAGCTTCTGGGGCGTTGGCGCAACCCTCGGGCCTATGATCATGTCGCTCTTTCTTGGACGGGCGGGAGGATGGAGAACCGGTTACTTTGTCATTTCACTTATCCAGGTAACCATCGTCATCCTTCTCTTCACAACACTTCCTTTATGGACGAGATTCGGTCAAGGGACGGTCTCTGGACCTGTACCTGATCAAGAGGACAGCGGAAAGGGGAAAGGCATCTATAAGATTCCTGGTGTGAAGTACGCCATCTTAAGCTTCTTCGCCTACTGCGCAGTGGAGATGACAACCGGGCTTTGGGGTTCAAGCTATCTTGTCAGTTATCAAGGGTTCACGCCCGAGACAGCAGCAAGATATACTTCTCTTTTCTTTGGCGGAATCACCATCGGAAGGTTCATCACCGGATTCATCACCATGAAATTCAGCTTCAGAAGTGTCATCCGAGCCGGCATTCTGTCCATCGGTTCTGGTGTCCTTATGGTGCTATCCGGCTTCTTCATGCTCCTTATTCCCGGATTTCTTCTCATCGGACTTGGCTGTGCACCGATTTTCCCCGGGATGATTCATGAAACGCCTCAGAGATTCGGAAAGAGACATGCCCAGTCCATCATCGGAATCCAGATGGCATTTGCCTATATGGGCAGCACACTCATGCCGGCACTCTTCGGTCTTCTCGCTGGAAGAGGTTATCTATGGCTGTTTACGCCATATCTTCTTCTGATGCTCGGTATCCTTCTCTTTTCCACAGAAAGAATCAATGCGCTCATGAAGAGAAGAACACAGGATGAAAAGGGAAAGGAAATGATCAGCTGAAAAAATAACAGGAAAGGATAAAGGATAAGCTCCTTTACGGTGAAAAATATGACTTATCTCGATCTTCACATGCACTCGAACTACAGCGCTGACGGGGAGCATACCCCAGCTGAACTGGTAAGGCTCTGTCAGGGTAGAGGAATAAAGGTCATGGCACTGACAGATCACAACAGCATCAGAGGGGTAGCCGAGGCTACGGCAGCTGCAAAGCGATACGGAATCCATGTCATCTCAGGTATTGAACTGGACTGCACCTTCATGGATGTGAACCTCCATATACTCGGTTACGGAATCCGGGAAGAAGAGCGCTATCACGATTATGAGAAGCAAATCGAAGAACAGGAGATCTATGCGGGAACAAAGCGTATGGAACTCATCGAAAAGCTGGGAATCGCCTTTAAAAGAGAAAGGGTGAGAGAGATATCCGATTACGGGATCATCACCGGTGAGACCATAGCTGAAGCTGCCCTTGAGGAGGAGATCAACAGGTCTCATCCGCTTTTGAGCGCGTACTACGATAACGGGGAAAGAAGCGACAACCCGTACGTCAATTTCTACTGGGACCTCTGTGCCAAGGGGAAGCCTGCATATGTACCCATAGAATACATGACCCTCTCTGAAGCGGTTTCGCTGATTACGGACACGGGCGGCGTTCCTGTCTTCGCCCATCCGGGTCAGAACATCGGAAGAGACGAAGCGCTCCTTAGCGGCATCATCGCTGAAGGAGTTGCCGGTATAGAAGCCATGAGCAGCTATCATGATGCCGCCACCAGATCCTTCTATCTGAAAAAGGCCAAAGAAATGGGGCTCTTCTACACCGCAGGCAGTGATTTCCACGGTAGGACAAAGCCCTCAATTTCTCTCGGTGTCAAAGAGGCAGAAGGTAAGGAAGAGGAGATTCTAAGTGAACTATCCAGGCATCTCTGGTAAAGATGCACAGCTCAAAAATGCCCGATGCAGTATCATTTCTGCATCGGGCATTCTAATTGTCTCATCGGTACGATATAGAGTCAGAGGAGATAGCGAAGAAGCGGAGGGATACCTTCACCGGTCGTGGAACTGACATGAAAAACCTTCTCGCAACCTGAAAGCCTCAGCCACTCTTCAGCCTGATCGGTATCCGCCTCCGGAAGATCGATTTTTGTCACAATTCCGATGACTTCCCGGTTCACACAAGGGGTGATGTTGGGCGGAAAAAGCGAATAGGGTTCGATTGCGCTGATAAGAAGGCCAATGATGTCCGCTTCGTAGGAATAAAGCGCAAGCGCCTGCGAAAGGTTCTTGTTCTCGGCATATTCTCCCGGCGTATCGATGATCACGTCATGGTAGCTGATGTACTGGGTTTTGTGATAGACAGGCTTCTGTCCGCGAAGAGCCTGGGTGAGTGTGGTCTTTCCGCTTTCGGTCCTGCCAACGAGCATCATCTTTTTCATGATCAGGTCCTCGTGATTTCACATGTCGTGAATCCCAGGGTATGACGTGTGTAGTTTGTAATTACCCTTATGGCCGATTCAACCTCAGAAATCTTACCCGTTATGATGAGTGTTCCGCTGAAACGGTCCACAAATCCAAGCTCCACACTTGAGGTCTTCAGCGCTAGATCTCCGGCAATAATTGCGGTTTCACTCGGCGTCATGGTGATGATGCCGATGGAGGAGCGGTTGTAATCCACGTGGGGATTGAGGCCCAGCTTCTTGTAGACCACTTTATCGGGATTTGCGATGATATGAGCAAGCGTAATCTGCTTACCTGGTACCGTCTCCTGTATGATCCTCATTTTATGATCCTTCGTCGTCTCCATGACTTCACTCCTTTATCTCTCTTCTCTATCTCAATTATAGGGGATATCCTTTTGGGGCAGATGACACATTTTTACGCATTCCGAAGATAAATTTGTCATTCTGCTTTCCTCACGAGGATTATCATAGGAAGTATCCATTGCAAAAACTGCAACAGATCAGGCATCACTTTTCCTTTTTCGCTTTATAAACATGTAAAGGATAACAGAATAAAGGATAATTCCACTTAATACTACGAGGATGTGAATACCTCTAAATTTTGCTTTATGTCATTACATTTATGACAGAATATGTTAAATTTAATATATAGAAAGAAGGTGATGTAATGCTAAGCGATCTGCACATCCATACGACTTATTCCGATGGAGCATTTACACCTGATGAAGTTATTGAACAGGCAAGGAGAAAAGGGATCCGATACATTTCCATAACCGATCATGACACCATGGGTGCCTACGGGAATTTTGAAAGCGGATATGATGACATAACCATCATCTCAGGAGTTGAAGTTTCAACCTATTATAAAGGTCTTGAACTGCATATCCTTTCCTATTTTCATGATCCTTACGATAAGCCTCTTCTTGCTCTTCTGGACCGTTTCAAGAATGACCGGATAGAAAGGTATCATAAGATCATCCATAATCTGGAAGAACTTTCCATCCATCTGCCCGACGATGCTCCTCCGAAGGATTCCTACGGGAGAGCCCACATCGCAAAGCTTCTCATCGAGCACGGTTATGTAGCCAATATCAAGGAAGCCTTCCAGATCTATCTCGATGTGGATAAGATCGCCTATGAAAAGCGGTTCAAGATCGATACCCGTGAAGCCCTCAAGGCTCTACGGGCGGCAGGAGGAATACCTGTCCTTGCCCATCCCGGAGAAAAGCTCTATAATCTGCATTTTGAAGAGCTGCTCACAGAGCTCAAGGTTCACGGTCTTCTGGGACTGGAGGTCTATCATCCTTCTCATAGAAAAGATCTGACCAACAGATTTTATGCTCTGGCCAGAAAGAATAAACTCATCATCACCGGTGGAAGTGATTTCCATGGTCAGCTGGATTCAAAGCTGAATTCGGTCAATGACAAACTGGGAAAATATGGGCTAAATGATCATCTTATGATGAAGCTCATCCGATTTAACCGCAGTCTCAAAAATTACGATAAAAAGGCAACAACTTAAAGGGGGAAAAACATGGATTTTTCAGTAAAAGCAAAGAAACTCGCACCATCCATCACTTTGGCCATTACAGCAAAGGCTAAGGAAATGAAGGCACAGGGAAAAGATATCATCGGATTTGGCGCAGGTGAGCCGGATTTCAATACACCGGACAATATCATCGCAGCCTGCAAGAAGGCTCTTGATGAGGGGAAAACAAAGTACGTTCCTGCATCAGGCATCAATGAACTCAAGGATGCCATCATCGCCAAATTTGTCCGTGACAATGCCCTGGCCTACAAAAGAGAACAGATCATCATCTCCACAGGAGGAAAGCAGTGCCTTTCCAATGCCCTGAATGCGCTTCTCAACCCTTTGGATGAAGTGCTTATTGCAAAGCCATACTGGGTGAGCTACCCAGATCTTGTGCATCTAGCTGACGGAGTTCCTGTCATTGTGGATACGGATGAAGCAGACAGCTATAAGTTTACAAGAAAGAATATCGAAGCCTCACTTACAGAGAAGACTAAAGTGATCATCATCAACAGTCCGAATAATCCTACAGGGACAGTCTATTCCAGAGAAGAGCTTCAGGATCTTGCAGACCTATGCAGAGAGAAAGACCTATTCATCATTTCAGATGAAATCTATGAGCCGCTCATCTACGGAGAAGAAAAGCACTACTCCATCGCAGCGCTTAATGAAGATGCCTACAGCAGAACACTTGTCGTAAACGCCCTGTCCAAAGCCTATGCCATGACAGGATGGAGACTCGGATATGCTGCAGGTCCGAAGGATCTCATAAAGATCATGTCCAACATCCAGAGCCACACCACCTCAAACTCCACATCCTTTGTCCAGTATGCCGCTGTAGAAGCCTTAAACGGCGACCAGAGCTTCATACCGGAACTCAACAAGGAATTCAGGAAGAGACGCGACTACATGGTGGAGCGTGCTGAAAACGTGGAAGGACTGAAGTACATCTATCCACAGGGCGCATTCTATCTGATGCTGGATATCCGCTTCTTCATCGGAAAGTCCTACAAGGGAGAAGTCATCGACAGTTCCCTCGCATTTGCAGACAGACTCCTCACCGACTACAATGTAGCCCTCATTCCGGGTTCAGGCTTCGGACTTGAAGGTTTCGTGAGACTTTCCTATGCCATAAACATAGATTCAATCAAAAAAGGATTCGACCGTATCGAAGAATTTCTGTCTCAGCTTTCATAGGAGGAGAAGAGATGAATAAGAAATGTGAACTTTATATGCCCGTCGCAGGGGAAGTAATCCCACTTGAAGAAGCGAACCACTATCTGAAAGATGATGTTCTTGGTGGGACAGGGGTATGCATTATCCCTGATGGAGACATATTTTTTTCACCCGTATCTGGCGAAGTGGTACTTGTTTCAGAAAATCTCAACGCTGTAGCCATCAGTACTGAAGAGAGCCTCACCATACTCATCCACGCGGGCCTTGACACCGCAAAACTCGGCGGACGAGGCTTCGCCACATATGTCAAAGTTGGAGATATGGTCACGGTGGGTGACAAGATCCTCTATATGGATAGAGACTTTGTGGAACTCTCTGCAAAGATCACCACGCCGATCATCATCACAACACCTGAAAAAATCAAAGATCTTACCATCAACTACAAGGCTACAGGCGCGTTTGTAAAGTTCGTGGAAATCTCTCTGTAGATTTTGTTGTGTTAGCAATAAAACATGATATAATTAAGTTGTTTATTAAAAGTATATGAATATGAGGTGATTAAATGGTTTCAAAAGAAGTTGCAGTTAAAAATCCTACTGGCCTGCATGCAAGACCTGCTACACTGCTGGTTAAAAAGGCATCATCATTCAAGTCTGACGTAAGTGTTGAATATAACGGCAAAAAAGCCAATGTGAAAAGCCTGATCGGCGTATTGTCACTTGGTGTGACAAAGGGCGCAACAATCACAGTCATCGCCAATGGCGAAGACGAAGAAGCTGCCTGTGAAGAAGTAGCTAAGCTGATCGAAACTCTGGAGGAGTAATCCTTTAGAATACGGGAACAGTTAATGTAAAGAACATACTAGGATTGATTCATCAGTCCTAGTTTTTCTTTTTTACAGGAGATTCTGAAACCGTTATGTCAGCTGATGCATTTTTCTTTTTCCCTGACCATATAGTATAATAATGCTGTCAAGGTGATGAGTAAAGGTGGGATGAACTTGGAAAAGAAACACATACGAGGCAATACCTATGTTCTTGATCTGGACCTTCTGTATCTGCCCTACTATATGATCGATGATACGCACATTATCCTTCTGGATACCGGTCTCAAGAATAATGACCGGGAAAGACTGGAACAGTTTTTCGATGAAAACGCTCTGGAAGTATCGGGAATCATCTGTTCCCATGCGCACATCGACCATGTGGGCAATGCCGCCTATTTCAAGGAGAAGTTCGGCTGTCCGGTTGCAATGCCCAGAGAAGAGGCCCTTATAGTAGAATCTGTCCTGTCCCTTAAAATCTTCTATGCGAACTATCCCATAAACAAGATTATGGAACATTTCGGTCATATGATCGTAAAGACCGATCAGATCATAGAGGATTCGGATACAGAGATCATGATGTGCGGAATAAGCTTCGGTGTACTTCATACGCCAGGACACAGTTCTGGACACATCTCCATTACAACCCCTGATGATGTGACCTATATCGCTGATGCGCTCATCAGTCATGAAGTGATGGAAAGCGCAAAGCTGCCTTATGCGCACGTTCTATCCAGGGACATTGCAAGCAAGATCAGGCTCTACAAGATACAGTCGGGAATGTATATCCTCGCCCACAAAGGCATCTATCCCGACATCAGAGACCTCATCACGGATAACATCTATTTCTATAGAAACCGCGCGGAAGAAATCATGTCTGTGATCACGAAGCCCATGACTATGGAGGACATTCTGAAAGCCGTTTCGAAAAAAATGAAGATCAGAGTGAGCTCTGTGTATAAATATATGGTGGTGGAGCGGATGCTGCGATGTTATGTGGAATATCTGTATGAATCAAAGCGTGTAAAGCTCATTGTGGATGACGGATTCCTGAAATATGTTATGGATGACCCTTTCCGCGAGGAGAAGTAGCTGTTCTTCGTACTGTGTTTTCAGGATTCAGAAGAATAGAAAGAATATGATAGACTTATGATGAAGATTTAGTTGAAGTTTAGGAGGCAAAGTTATGAGAGATACCTATGAAAGTCCACTGACGAAAAGATATGCATCAAAGGAAATGAGCTATATTTTTTCTGACCTTAAAAAGTTCAGAACCTGGAGAGCCCTCTGGATTGCACTGGCAAAGGCTGAAATGGAGCTGGGACTGCCTATTACAGAGCAGCAGCTGAGTGAGATGGAGAAGTTTAAGGACGACATCAACTTTGAAGAGGCAGAAGCCAGAGAGAAGCTCGTGAGGCATGATGTCATGAGCCATGTCCACGCTTTCGGTCTGCAGGCGGAATCCGCGAAGGGGATCATCCATCTGGGTGCGACCAGCTGCTACGTGGGAGACAACACCGATCTCATCATTATGAGAGAGGCCCTTCAGCTCATTAGGATAAAACTAATAGAAGTTTTAAAGAACCTTAAGGTATTTGCGCTAAAATATAAAGACCTGCCTACACTAGGTTACACCCATTACCAGCCTGCACAGATCACAACTGTGGGAAAACGCGCTACACTCTGGATGCAGGATCTGGCACTGGACCTTGAGAATCTTACCCAGACAATAGACAATATGCGTTTTCGCGGCGTCAAGGGAACTACAGGTACACAAGCAAGCTTCATGAGTCTTTTTGACAATGATGAAGAAAAGGTCAAGGACCTGGACAGGAGAGTATCACTTCATTTTGACTTTCCAAAGACTTTCAAAGTTACAGGTCAGACCTATCCGAGAAAACTCGACAGCTTCATCCTGAATACGCTCAGCGAAATCGCCCAGAGCGCATACAAATTCAGTAATGACCTCAGACTTCTTCAGAGTATGAAAGAGATCGAAGAACCCTTTGAGAAGAACCAGATCGGTTCTTCTGCTATGGCCTACAAGAGAAATCCGATGAGAAGCGAAAGAATTGGTGCTTTAAGCCGATACATCATCGTAGATGCGCTCAATCCGGCCATAACAGCATCCACTCAGTGGTTCGAACGTACACTGGACGATTCAGCCAATAAGCGGATTGCTGTAGCTGAAGCCTTCCTGGCTCTGGATGGTGTCCTCAATCTCTATATCAACATCACAGAAGGCATGGTTGTCTATGATAAAATGATCTCGGCACACCTGAAAGCGGAGCTTCCTTTCATGGCCACTGAAAACATCATCATGGAAGGGGTCAGAAAAGGTGGAGACAGACAGGAACTCCATGAACTCATCAGAGAACACTCCATGGAATCTTCGAGGCGTGTAAAGCTTGAGGGGCTGGACAACGATCTGATCGAGCGGATCCTTGCTGACGAACGCTTCGGCCTTGGTCAGGAAGACCTTCAGAACACCCTGGATCCGATAAATTATGTCGGACGAGCTCCTCAGCAGGTCGTGGAGTTCATAACAGAAGAAATCGATCCATTAATCAGTCACTATGAAAACAGTGCTTATCAGAAATCGGACATCACAGTCTAGAATAACTGCCATGATTTTATGATCCGTCTCTAAATAAGGAGAGAGCTTCATGGCTTCAAGGAGTAGTATATGAGTCAGCAATTACAGGTTTTTATCCTTTCAATGATACCCATAATAGAGCAGAGGGGAGCAATCCCGTTGGGTTTTGTCTACAATATGGAACCCTTAACGATATTCCTTCTTTCTCTTTTTGGCAGTCTTGTCCCTTCACCGTTCATCCTGATTCTTTTTAAGCGAATATATAAGTTCCTGGCTTCAAAACCTTTTTTCAGGAAATTCGTAGATCTTATAGACAGCAAAATAGCAAAGAACAGCGATAAACTGGAAAAAAGAAAAGAAATCGGTCTGATTCTTTTTGTAGCGATTCCTCTGCCCACTACTGGCATCTGGACCGGTAGTGCAGTAGCAGCATTTCTGGGTCTCGACTTCAAGAAGTCTCTTCTTTGCAACTTCATCGGAGGCGTTCTTTCAGCGACCATTATCACTGTAGTGTGTCTTCTGACACCAGGTTTCTTTACAGCAAAGACTCTTGGACTGTAACGAAGCGCACCATTTTATGTACACTTATATATAGAAACAGGCACTGCCTCCCACCTATACGGATGAGAAGGTGCCTGTTTTTTTCGTGTTCTGCTTAGTACTTGCATATGAGCGTTTTCAGGCTGAAGATACCCCGAAATTTTCTAAATTTAAGATGATTCGACAAGGTTTATCGTCGGAAAAGGGTCTTGATACGTTCTGCCTGAAAAGAATTAACCTCATATCTCAATTCTTAATGTTATTTAAGAAATCTATTATTAAAATTTATATAGAATTTATAATTTTAAGCTATAATTTTAAAGTACCAAAAAGGGAGGATTGACATGAATAAAAAAATAAGTCTTGGCATACTACTGATCTTAGGAATGTTGATCCTAGGCGCATGTAGTTCAAATGAAGAGGATACCATAGTACAGATGACCCCGATTTTAAGTTACACAAATGATAAAGAAGAAAACGTGAAATTCGTCAGAACAAAAGAATATGACGGCATGACCATAAAGGAATATACAGATTCCAAATTCTTTTATGAGGTAACTCCCGACGGAAAGCTGATGACCATATTCCTTAGAAATGCACCATCTGGCGTCACGCCTAATGTTGCGGCAAAAGAGGAAATCAAACTGAAGAATGAGGATAATCTCAAAAGACTGGACTATGATATAGCTAAATTCAAAACCACTATAAATTACAGTGATAGCAGAAAACAGTATGAGAGTGTCTCACGGGAGACGCAAGGCGAATTCTTCACCGGAAACAACGTATATATCCAGTATACCAGTGATGGAACACTCATCAGTATTTCATTTAAACATGAAGACCCTCAGGTACTGAATAATGTAGACAAGATTACAGTGAATGAAGCAAAGGAAATTATCATCAACTATTTTGCAACAAATGCTTCTACAGAAAAGTATGCTGCTCAGCTCACTAAAGAAATCATACGCTACGATGTCGACGTGTACAACGGCAAGAAAGTCTATAATCTTTATTTCACCCTCAATACCGAAGAACAAGGCAACTTTGATTTCACATACGTTGTCAGTACAGAATCAGGCATTATCCTTTATCGAAAAGAACTGAGATGACCAGATGGCCATCTCTTTTTTTTCGCAATAATAGGTTTTACGCTATTAAATTACATCCTTGACATTAAATGAAATAAACTATAAACTGAGGGCATGAAAAGGGTGAGATTATAGCCAGATATAAGCATAGAATTGCTTTTCCTAAGTGCTTCACGATTTATCGACTGGCAGAATAATGCAACTCAGATTTCAATTTAAACGACAGACGAAAGTCGTCAATATGAACAATCGATAGGAGAATGATCATGATTCATAAATTTATTAAAGGAAATAAAAAAGACAGGACACTGATCCTCTTCCATGGAACTGGTGGAACTGAAGAAGACCTGATTCCATTAGCAGGAATGATTGACCCTGATGCTTCCATACTGTCACTGCGCGGCAACGTCTCGGAAAATGGCATGAACAGATTCTTCAGAAGACTAAGTGAGGGCATTTTTGATGAAGAGGACATCAGGGCAAGGGCAAAAGAGATTGTGACGTTTTTAGATGAGACGGTCGATGAATATGGGATTGACAGAAAGAGTCTTGTTGGTATCGGATATTCCAATGGTGCAAACATCATTGCAGCAATGCACTATCTCTACGGTGACACCTTCACAAGATCGATTCTTTTTCACCCCATGGTGCCATTGAAGGCCGCTGAGAAGATAGATCTGAGCAGTGTGAGCATTTTTATTGGAGCAGGAGAGAATGATCCAATCGTCCCTATTGAGAATACAATGAAACTTGAAGATTTCCTCAGTAGTAATGGCGCCGATGTGACAATGAAGAAATACAACAAAGGACATAGTCTGACAATAGAAGAAGTCAATGATGCCACAACGTGGTACGCACAGATTTAAAAAAGTGAACCCTGCTGAAAAATCAGCAGGGTTCATTCGTTCCTTTCAGCCGATAAAATGGAGGTAAACATGATGTTATCAGCGCTTCACTAAATGGTTGAATATTCAAAAATGATAGAAAGTGTGGGCTATTAGTGATATGATATATTTAAGACATGTGGTCGAATCTAACCTCATAGAACTTTATAATCTAAGTTAGACTTCAACTGTCTAATCTCTGAAAGGAGGATGTCATATGAAAAGAACCCTAAAAACTCTGATGATGACTATACTGATCCTGTCGACATTCCTGACTACGGTCATGGCAATGGATGTCTGGGAAATCCGCTTCAGCGGTGAAGTATCACCAAGTCAGGCCCAATGGCTGGAAGATGCATATACCGAAGCTGAAAACAATCAGGCTGATGCAGTATATCTCATTATCGACACGTTAGGCGGAAGAGTTGATTCAGCTCTTGAAATGTCAAGAACCATCTCTTCGATGGATACAGTTGTCCTTGTAGATGGCGGTGCAATATCTGCAGGTGCTTTGATGGCACTTAGTGGAAGCGAAATGTACATGACCAACGGTTCCACCATCGGCGGCGCTGAACCGCAGGTAAGTGGAGAAAGAGCAGATGAAAAAACAGTTTCGGTCTGGTCAGCTGAGCTTGCCTCACAGGCTGAGAAAAATGGACGTGATCCGCTTATTGCCCGTGCTATGGCTGATGATTCCATCGTAATTGAAGGTCTTGTTGAAGAAGGCAAACTGCTTACTCTGACGGCTGAAGAAGCATTGAAGAATGGTATGACAGACGGTTTGTATCGAAGCGATCTTGATCTGCAGCTCGATAAAGGATTCAATATCATTGGTTCCTCAGGCAAAACAACGCTGAACTTTGTCACAGACTTTCTGACCTCCGCGGCGATCAGTACTATTCTACTTATGATCGGTATTGCCGGAATCCTTATAGAACTTTTCACTCCAGGATTTGGAATACCAGGTGGTATCGGTATCGGTGCATTAGCCTTATACTTCGGCGGCGGTATGCTGGCCGGAATCTCCGGCTGGGAAGCAGCTTTACTATTTATCATCGGTCTTGCACTTCTGCTTGTGGAAGTGTTCATTATTCCAGGATTTGGAATTGCAGGCGTGCTGGGACTTGCAGCTCTGTTTGGAAGTATCTTCCTTTCCACACCTGATCCGGCAACCGCAATAAGATCTCTGGTTATAGCCATAATCGGGGCTGCCATCCTGATATTCATCGTATTCAGATTCACACCTGGAAGACGAGTATTCAGCAGGCTGATACTGAATATGGAAGAAACACCTGAAAAAGGTTATGTTGCAGCAAAACCCGGTCTTAAGGACCTTATGGGAAGGACAGGCATAGCAAAGACAACACTGCGACCGGCAGGTACAGCAGAGTTCAATGAAGTACTCGTTGATGTCGTTACTTCCGGAGAGTTTATTCGAGAGGGTTCACGGCTCGTCGTTACTAATGTAGAGGGAATGAGAGTCATCGTTAAGGAAGTTAAAGGAGTTGAAGTAAGTGCCGATTCGGAACATATTTAAAAAATTGGTACTGAACATGGGTGAAACACCCGAGCGTGGTTATGTCGCTGCTAAACCTGGCTTGAACGATCTGATCGGTAGAACAGGCATCGCTAAAACAACATTGAGACCTTCAGGCACCGCTATTTTTGACGATGAATTAGTGGATGTCGTAACTTTAGGGGAATTCGTTCAGGATGGTACCGAAATAATCGTTATCAGAGTTGAAGGAATGAGAGTCATCGTCAAAGAAAAATTAAAGGAGTTGTAGTAAATGCCCGAATTATATGGATCACTAATCATATTTGTAATCGTACTTGTACTGATCATTATACTGTTCACCATAATCCCAGTTGGTTTATGGATCAGCGCTTTAGCAGCTGGTGTAAAAGTCGGTTTCTTCAATCTGATCGGTATGAGACTGAGAAGAGTCGTACCAAGCAGAATCGTTAATCCTTGGATTAAAGGTGACAAAGCTGGTCTGAAACTCAATGGTAACAGTCTGGAAGCTCATTACCTAGCAGGTGGTAACGTCGACAGAGTCGTAAATGCTCTGATCGCAGCTGAGAGAGCTCAGATTCCACTGCAGTTCGAAAGAGCTGCTGCCATCGATCTTGCCGGTAGAGATGTGCTTGAAGCTGTTAAGATGTCCGTTAATCCCGTTGTTATTGAAACACCATTCATCTCTGCAGTAGCAAAGAATGGTATCGAAGTAAAAGTTAAAGCAAGAGTTACTGTACGTGCTAACCTTGACAGACTTGTCGGTGGTGCCGGACAGGAAACAATCATCGCCAGAGTTGGTGAAGGTATTGTTACTACAGTCGGTTCTTCAGATAGTCATGCTTCAGTACTTGAAAATCCGGATTCCATATCCTCAACAGTACTGAAGAAGGGTCTCGATTCAGGTACAGCTTTTGAAATTCTGTCTATAGACATTGCTGATATTGATATCGGTAGAAATATCGGTGCTAAACTTCAGGAAGATCAGGCTCAGGCAGACAAGAAAATCGCTCAGGCGAAAGCTGAAGAAAGACGTGCTATGGCAGTTGCTCTTGAACAGGAAATGAAAGCTGAAGTTCAAGCGATGCGCGCTAAGGTTGTTGAAGCGGAAGCAGAAGTCCCAAGAGCACTTTCAGATGCATTCAGAGCTGGAAATATCGGCGCATTCGACTATTACAATATGAGAAACGTCATGGCTGATACAAATATGAGAGATGCGATTTCCCAGAGCGGAAAACAGGCTCCTCAGCAGAAGGAAGACTAAGATAGGAGGATTCCTATGGATTTTATAATAATGCTTGTAATTTTTGGCGTGATTTCATCACTGACCAAGAAAACCAAAAAGCCTCAACCCGGTCAGAGAAGAGTCCCTCCTAATACACCGGTGAATAGAATGCCAGCTGATCGCGCTACCTTACAGAGCAGATTAAATGAAATCAAAAAACCGGAAACTGTGCAGGGTGGACTTACCTCACTCTTCAATATGCTGGCTGGAGAAGAAGTTCTGAAGGACCCAAGAGACACAGAACGAGAGCGTACCAACAAAATTCAGGCTGAAAAAGAAAGGCTGTTCAGAGAACAGCGTGATCTGGAGTACCAGGAACAGTCAGACCAGGATCAGCTGCTTTGGGAAAGTGAGAACAAAGACATCAATGAAATCGGAGATGCAGAGGAATATATTGAAGCTTCAAATTCCGAGGATATAAACACACAGGGTACCAGAGTATCCGATGCTTACAATCTTTCTGAACTGCAAAAAGGGATTATCTGGCGTGAAATTCTGGATAAACCTAAAGCATTAAGACATACCAGAAATAACTGATTACAGAGATATCCCTACTTTGGAAGGGATATCTTTTTTATTCGTTCTGTATGAAAGTAGTGTCAAACAAAGGTATCATTAAGGCTCCGTAAGAATCTACGTACAAAATGGAATATTTTCTTAAAATAAAGTATAATATAAATATATAAATAGTTGTGGATATATCCCATTCCAACTATAGAATCTATCAAAAAAAAGAGAATCAAGGATTTAAAAGAATGGCTGACATAAGTATAAATACTAATTTTGTTATATCTCATCCTGAGAAATTATGTAATTTCAACCTATATTACAAAATGGAGGTATCATGATTAAATTAAGACTCAATTTTAAAGGAAACCTTAAAATTCTTAAGCTGCTTATCTTAGGGTATATTGTTTTTGCGGGGTGCTTTATATTTCCCTTCAGTAATGAAAGGAGTTCTTTTGATGTTATGAAAGCGTATCTCGTAATTGGCTCATATTTAGTAATTGGTATAGGATTAGGTATAATCTTTGGGAAACAAAAATATAAATTCGTATACATTTCAAGTTTACTATTAACCATGTTGGGGATGGTACTAAGGTATCTTTTAGAATATGGCGAAGTATCAAACACAATGAATTTTATTCTTTTAAATATAATTTTATATCTTTCAATCGTACCTATATTTATGACTCTTGTCTATCACATGACTATCCGTAATGTAAAAATTATGGTGTAAGATTTAAGTGTATCGATAATCAATCAGACGCAAAAGGGATTCAAATGAATCCCTTTTAAAATGCTCATTTTTCAGCACTACTCTCATACAAAGCATCTTTATTCGAGGCTTATAAATTTCAGTTATATGCTCTCATATTACACCAGACTCATTGTCCTGACTCAATAACTACCCAGTACCTTAATGATAGGAAATTTAATCAATTTGTATCTTGTTAACTGAGGTATAGTGATAAATTTTAAACATAGAATCAGAATATTGAAATAAAAAAAAAGAGTGAAAGAAATGAAAAATCAAACCCAGACATTTCTTGCAGTAATTGCTGTATCCGCTTTTCTGTTCTTATCATCTGCGTGCGCTCCAAATGACGCCGCTCTACCTGGTGAGGCTAAAGTAGAAGGTGATTCTCTGATAATCGATCTTGAAGAAAATCCTACAACAGGCTTCAGTTGGGTATACGATGATTATGATACTGCAGTACTCGAACTGATTGACGATGAATATATTCCTGATGAAACTGATTCGGATGTAGTCGGCAGCGGCGGCATTCACCACTATGAATTGAAAGGACTCAGCGAAGGAGAAACGACGCTTACATTTAGGTATCTCAAATCCTGGGAAGGGAAGGATTCAGCAGAAGAAACCAGAACATTCAATATTGCGGTTGATCAGATAGGAAAAATTGAAATCGCGCAGTAATGGTTACAATATCAAATATATTGCCTCAGTAAACTCTACTGAGGCATTTTCTGAAATTATTAATAAGGTGGCGATATCATTGAAAAGAACATCAATATTTCAGGTAATCACCGGCATTTTCTTGTCGCTTTTGCTTCTTTCAGGATGCAATGCATCAAAGACACAAACTGATGAACTTAGATTCACTGCTGAGCAGTATCCCACGGTAGACGGCTCTACGGTGACCATACCTTTGTCTGAAGCTCTAGCTGCGCAGCTCATGGATTTACCCATAGAAGAGGCGAGACAGTATGTGGTCCATAATAAGACCCATGAAGCATATCTTAATCTCATCGACAAGAAAGCGGACATTATCTTTGTGACCAGCCCGTCAGAAGAAGATCTGAAACTGGCAAAGAGCAGAAATGTAGAATTTGAGATCGTCCCTATAGTAAGTGAAGCTTTTGTTTTTCTGACTGGTACTGACAACGTGGTTGATGATCTAACTCTTGATGAGATCAGAAAAATATACTCAGGTGAGATTACCAGCTGGAAGCAGGTGGGAGGGGAGGATGTCAGCATTATCCCTTACCAGAGACCTGTCAATTCCGGAAGTCAGACTGGTCTTCTTGATCTTGTCATGAAAGATACTGAGCCAATGGAAGCTCCCACAGAACAGGTTATAGCAGGTATGGGTGAGCTGATAGATACCGTATCTGCGTATACCGATGAGCCAAATGGAATTGGATATTCTTATTATTACTACACCAGTGAGATGTGGGGTAACGATCGAGTTAAACTGCTTTCGGTTGATGGAATCAAGCCTGAACACTCCAGTATCACTTCAGGTAAATATCCATTACACACCGCTTATTATGCTGTGATCAACAAAGATGAGCCGAAAAATAGTTCTGCAAGAAAAATGATCTCCTATATCCTGTCAGATGAAGGTCAGAATCTCATGGAGGAGGCCGGATATGTCAAAGTCAGATAAGCAGGAGACAGCTGTTTTTCCTTATAAACGTATAGTCTCAGGAGTGCTGTTGTCTGCACTTCTGATAACAGGCGGATGTAGTCTGACACCGAAAGAGGAAGTCATTAAAGATAAGCCTTCAGAAACTCAAACAGAAGCTTATTTATCACCATTTCGGCAAGTTAACGGACCTGTGGACCTGAATTTCATGACTGTCAATAAACTTAGAGAACACTATGAGGAAACTTCAGATTCAAGCGGCTTCAGAGAAATGAGACTGACCATTTCGGGACTCCTTGACACTAAAATCGAAGCCGTTATCAACGAACAGATCAGTGCACTCCATGAGAAAGTGAAAGGTATCGATCTACCACCATACCGTGGAATCAGAAGACGACTATCCGAGAAATCAAAGCTGATCGATCAGTATCTGGCAACCGGTTTATCTTTCAACTACAACAACATCATTTCCGTCAGCGCTTCAGGCAGTAAGGTTTTCGTCCAGAACGGTACTGAACCAGGAGAATTTGTGGAATATACAGAAGTACTGAATCTGGATCTGAATACCGGTAAGGAAATCAGACTATCTGATTTATTCGTAAATGATGCAGACTATAAGGATGCTTTAAATAATAGAATCATGTTCTATATAGAGAAGGAGTACTCCAGCGACGAATACTCGGATACCTTCGGATATCCTAAACTGATAGCGCCGTTTAAAGGTGTAACAGATAATCAGAAATTCATGCTTTCAGAAAATGCCATCATTCTGATAATCGATCATGAGACTCCCGAATTTGAAACAGGTTTATATTATTGCCGCATCAGCATACCATTCAATGATGTTAAAGAAATTCTAGCCATCGGAGAGCGATTCAAGAGTAATGTCGATCTATATGTCGATAAAAAGCCAGTTTCAAAGATCCTGATCACTCACTACTACAAACATCAGACCGGCGAGCATATCGAGAAAACAACTGGATCCGTGGACATATACTCCAACTATCAGTATCCACCAACCTTAACATCTGAACTTCAGGAACACTTTAAAGCATTCAGTGAACTCGATGATAAAGAAATAGCAAGATTGAACATAAGCAGCAAAAAATCGCAGTATTACCAGAACACTGATGTATCGTTAATAGGCAAATACACTTTATTCGCAAAAAGCAGAAACATCAGCCATGAAGGTATCAGTCAGTTTAATACTGAATTTGAAGTATATGACGAAAACAGTACAATCATGACCCTTGAAGATGTATTCAACGAACAGTTTGACTACGAAGAATACCTCAAAAAAATACTCAAAAGGGAAGTGCCATATCAGCTGAAAACGCAAGTCGGGGAGACAGATAATTTAATGAAAGGGATATCATTTAGGTTAAATTCAGATGGAATATATTTTTCAACAGTTCCTGTTAAGTTTTCCGAGAAAGAAATCCATCCCGTTTCATTTTCAGTGGAGTATGATCAGATAGGATATGATCATCTCATGATATTCGACTAAATGGATGAATACTGGATAAAAGAAATAAAGAGCTAGATAAGCGATGAACGCTTGCCTAGCTCTTTATAGATCTTGCGTGATGGATTGAAGTAACTCCCAATAAGTTAATTGCTATAACTTATTCTGTATCTATATTAGCACATGATTTCAATTTGAAACCCCGAACTTCTTCGGGATTTTGGCACTTTTTCGTTCAATTTTGAGGAAATTCGAACACACACCATATCCATAATCATTTAATATATTTGATGTTTATATATAAAAATATTTCGAGAGAACTATATATTTCGAGATAATCAGTAAGGACCGAAAATGAGCTCACAAAAAGCTGGTGAACAAAACTGTATAGAATCAATAAATCATATTTCGAACAGCTGACGTTAAACCGTAGGAAGCAGAGCTGTGATTTTGAGACCAAGTCTGTTAAAGAATATTTACGTGTAGAATCTTCAGCAGATTAAACAACAGATCTGGTATCATGTTGTACATATCGTTACGCTGCAGATCGTTAATCGCTTCAAATCTGGGAGAGAAGAGGGATATTCTTGTAAATATCACTTTAAATAATTTATATTCGCGAAATGTTGATTTCGCGAATATAATACGCTATAATTAGGATAGAGAAGTTAAAATATGGATTTTCAGCTAAAATCGCCCTTCTGAAAACCACAAAAAGGATGATGATTATGAGCGACCAAAATAACATAAATTATGAAGTTTATCCAGAACGCGTTTTAGACTTTCTGAATTACTCAAGTACAATCCGTGGTAAGTCAGACAGCACGATTGAAGCTTATGGTTATGATCTGGGTCTGCTCTTCAAGTTCCTGAAAATGCATCGCAGACTTGTTCCTAATGACATTCAGTTTGATGATATTCTGATACACGATATCGATGACGATTTCCTGCGTAAAATATCTCTTTCCGAAATATACGCATTTTTATCCTATATGGATAAAAAACGTAATAATTCAGCTTATGCTCGTGCCAGAAAAACGGCCTGTATCAAAACTTTTTTTAAATACTTATCCGTCAAAGCCCGTATCCTAGACAAAGATCCAACTTTAGAACTAGAAAGGCCTAAAATCAAGAAAAGGAATCCCGTATACTTAACCCTTGATGAAAGCCTTAAGCTTCTTAGATCGATGGATAAGGAAAATATAAATTTCAAGCGTGACTACTGTATACTGACATTATTCCTGAACTGCGGTATGCGTCTATCTGAGCTTGTAAGTATCCGTATCAGTAAAATAAAAGATGATACATTATCCGTTATCGGTAAAGGAAATAAAGAACGTGTTGTCTATTTAAACCATGCATGCATCTCCAGCATCAAAGAATATATGACCGTACGAAGTAAAGTCGATGTTAATGATGAATATAAAGATTATCTTTTTCTGTCCACCCACCGAAGACCAATTAACAAAAGATCCGTAGAAGTATTGGTTAAAAAACATGTTCAAGGTGCCGGTCTTTTGGATGAAAAATACAGTCCTCATAAGCTCAGACATACCGCTGCCACATTAATGTACAAGCACGGTAAAGTTGATATCAGAAGTCTACAGATGATTCTTGGACATGAAAATGTATCCACGACTCAGATTTATACCCATGTAGATAATGAATCACTTAGAGAAGCCGTTAAAGCTAATCCATTATCTGAAGAAAATGAATAAATTTGACCGAGTCACAAGCTATGTGACTCGGTCATCTATCTATATGTAGTATTAATTTGATTATACTAACCGCAACATGTGGAAAATTCACTGAATTTGATCCATTTAATTTACATAATATGTGATATGTAATAATTCTATCTCTTCCCCTCTCCTTCCCTCTTTGAAACAATTTCAGTAAATATATATTTTATACTAAGAAATAGATTTGAACTCAAGTAATTTCTTTAGGGCATATCTATTCTCTTGTATGACTCAAAATCATGTCCATTCAGATTTGTATAAATACAAATCATTTTACAATAATCACTATAATCTAATTAGGATTGTGTCCGTTATACACGGACGTACAGATCAATTTTATTCCCTTTCCAGAAGACAAGAACTGTCAACTTTCTCTATTTATCTTTTCTAAACAAAAACAAGCAAGCATTATCATGAAGATAACACATCCGTATTTTTGCTTTTATATGAAATTATGAAGAAGCAGAATCCGCAGTAACAACTTAATTAGATAGATGAAGCATCTGATTAAACATAGAATGACGAGTAATAATCACACTAAAAATCCACTGCTTTGACAGGTGAAATTGGTACAGATTGAATTTGAGCCTGCAATATGAAGTAAAATACCTGAACCATATACTGCAATCATGGAGTTCAGATCTTGATATTATGGAAATCATTTTAACCGATTACTTGTCTATGAAGTACCTGGCAAAGAAACTGGATTTGGCAGATGGAATAATGAAGTTATCCATCAGAAGATTCGCGCAGTCCAATGATTATAATCGCTACTGCGAGGAATACCATACAACTGTGCCTATATTGCAGCTTTCTTTAACATACTTATATTTGTTAGGCATTTGATCGTGAAAAACATAGAGATAGAGTTAAATAAATGAAACGGAAGTACAAGAGCTTAGGAACATAAGACTGAAATCACTTCAATTCCGTATTTTGTCTTTATTGCATGCTATATCCAAAGATTTCTAAACCATTTAATTTCCTACTTTCACTATAACTGCAAAAATGAGCTTCGGATTTCCATCCGAAGCCTTTTCTTCAGTATTCAATTCCTTTTCTTGAAAGCACACCAGAGTCGTAATAATGCTTCACTTTTTTCATTTCTGTCACAAGATCAGCCAATCCGAGCAGTTCCGAAGAAGCATTTCTGCCGGTCAGTATCATTTCCGATTTTACCTTTTTCGATTTCAGCAGTTCAATTACAGCATATTCTTCAATAAGACCATGATGCATTGCTGCCATGATTTCATCCAGTACGATCACATCGTAATTGCCGTCTTCAATCTTTACAAGAAGATCTGCCCATTCCCTTCGCGTACGACTTCTCATTTTAGTCTGCTCATCTTCTGGGAGGGTATTGAAAAAACGGGTGGTCTCTGCAACATTCAGATGTTCGATATAGGGATTTTCCATCATGCTGATCAGTTCTCCAGTCTCAATACCTTTAAGAAACTGTACAAACAGGATTTTTCTCTTTCTGCCTGCTGCCCGAAAAGTCAGCCCAAGTGCTGCTGTGGTTTTTCCTTTACCGTCACCGGTATAGATATGTATGAATCCTTTATTCATTTTACTCTCCTTTATTACATAACTGTTGATGGAATAACATGGGGTTTCCCAGAAATCGGATTGCTGATGATTATACACTCCATATCGAAAAGAGATTTCATGGACCTCTCATTGACCACAAGCTCAGGCGATCCGACCTGCATGATTTCTCCCTGATTCATCAGAATAAGCGAATCGCTGAATTCCGATGCCAGATTGATGTCATGGAGAACTGCAAGAACGGTAATTCCCTTGGATCTGCAGAATCCCGCAACGGTCCTCAGTATGGTAATCTGATGATGTATATCAAGATGGGAAACAGGCTCATCAAGAAGCAGTATATCCGTATCCTGAACCATGGCTCTAGACACTATTGCTCTTTGGAGCTCGCCTCCACTGAGGTGCCTTATGGATTTATCTTTCAGTTTCCATGTATCCGTGATTTCCATGGCAGTTTTTGCCTGTTCAAGGTCATTAACCCCTTCCGTTTCGAACCGCTTAAGGTAAGGCGCCCTGCCCATGAGCACCATATCCAGTACAGTGAAGTCAAAATCCATATGGGTTTCCTGAGGAACAGTGGCAATGCGTTTTGAAAGATCCCTGATCGATACCAAGCGGATATCTTCCCCATTCAGATAGATACAGCTGCTGTCCGGTTTAATGATTTTCTGAAGATTTTTCAAAAGCGTAGTCTTTCCCGATCCATTGGGTCCGATGATACTGTAGAACAGTCCCTTCTCAAGGGTTATCTCGATGTGTTTAAGTGCCGGGTAGTCTCCATAACTGAAGCTCAGATTTTTGATCGATACTGCCGTCATGACGATGTCCCCCTTTTTTTCGTTTTATTGAGCAGGAAAATAAAATATGGCGCACCGAAGAGTGCTGTGATTGCACCTACCGGGATTTCCATGGGTGCAAGAAGTGTTCTTGCTATGGTGTCGCAGATGATCATAAACACTGCTCCCCCAAGGGCGGAAAACGGTATGAGCACACGATGATCAGGTCCAAGAAGCAGCCTTACAGCGTGAGGTACGATGAGGCCCACAAATCCGATGATTCCGCTGGAAGAGACGATGAAAGCGATCATGAGTGAGGAAACCATAAGCAGTATTTTCTTAGCTTTATCGATTTCAACTCCAAGATTGTGTGCGGTGTCATCACCTGCCATCATAAGGTTTAAATCTTTGGCGAAGATCATAATGATCATTGTGCCGGAAAGGACAACAGGTAGAAGATACCCCACCTGTTCCCACCTTGCAGCAGAAACAGAGCCCATGGTCCAGAAGATGATGCTGTCTGCCTGATCTCTATTGAAAATCATAAGCACCGAGATCACCGCCGAAGCCATGGAGCTAACGGCAACTCCTGCAAGAAGTAGGGTGACAGAAGGAATCCTTGTTCCGACTCTTGCAATCTGATAAACACAGACTACCGTGAGGACTGCTCCCAAGAATGCTGCGAACTGGACGGACAGATATGCTCCGAAAACTGATGCACCACCGAATACAATGGCAATACTTGCACCTAAAGCGGCTCCGGATGAGACGCCGACGATATAAGGGTCCGCCATAGGATTTTTGAACATCCCCTGAAACACTGCGCCCACAACAGAAAGCCCCATTCCGATCACAGCAGAGAGTATTATTCTTGGCAGCCTGATATTCATCATAATGGTCTCATGATTTGACAGTGTCTCCTCTTTGACGAATGCTTCACCAAAAACAGGGATATTTCTGATCAGAATTTTTACAGCGGTAATAAAGGAGATATCTGCAGCACCCTGAGTGCTGACAAACACGCCAAGAACAATCACCGCAAACAAAACAGCAAAGAAAAGCGATCTGTAAAAACCCCGTCTTTCAATAAAACTCATCACATTCTCCTATTTGAACGCATCAGGATGTATGATTTCTGCCAGAGCTTTGAAGCCTTCCGCAATTCTTGGTCCCTGACGATCGATCATATTGCTGTCAATTTCGAATACATTGCCCGCTTTCACCGCACTTAAGTCTTTGTATCCATTCGCTTCAATCAGACCAGCTTTTGTCTCATAATACTTGGAGACGATAACAATTTCAGGATCGTGCTCAACGATTTTTTCCAGACTGTAACTCCAGCCTTCAACATCATCGGCAATATTCTCACCGTTGGCCATTCTGATCATTTCACTGATAAATGTCCCGCCTCCCGCTGTAAAGTCACCAAACTCGCCATATCCCACCACATAATATACCGATGGCGCACTAAGGCCTGAAACCTTCTCCTCTACCTCAGCGACTGTCTCTTTCATCTCATTGTTCAGCTTGTCCGCATTTTCACTGAGATCCACAATTTCTCCAAGCACTTCGATCACGCTGTACACGCCAGCGAAACTGTCATTGGGGTTAAGCACGACAACCTTTATGCCCAGTTCATTCAGCTTCTCGTAGACATCATCACTGAAATGAGTAGATGCTATGACAAGGTCAGTTTCAAGTTCAACGATTTTTTCGATATTGGGTTCCTTCAGCGTACCCACAGAGTCAACACCTGATACTTCAGCCGGATAGTCGCAGTAATCTGTTCTTCCAACAAGTAGTCCTTCTGCACCAAGTGCGAACACGGTTTCTGTTATGCTTGGTGCCACAGATACGATCCGTTCAGGCTTTTCTTCAATTACCACTGTGTTTCCAGCTGAATCTTCTATGGTCAGGGGATAGACTGTATGCTCATCTTCAGCAGTCTCTTCCTCTACAGGCGTCTCCAAATTTCCAGAGGCTACCTGATCATTCTCTCCATTTTTTACACCGCATCCTGAAAGGATACCCACGGTCAGTAAAGACACCGTTAATAAGCTTATAATTTTTCTTTTCATTTTTTTATCACTCCTGTTTATTATGTAATTTCTTTAAGTAACGATATGAGTTTCATATTTGATTTTCTGTCCTTGATGGCGATCCTGAATTCATGTTCGCCAAGTCCGGTGAACCCTTCAGGCAATCTGATCAGAAGTCTATCCTTAAGGAGAATCTCCTGAATTTCCACAGCAGTATACTTTTTTGATGACACCAGTATAAAATTTGATTCGGTGGTCAGAAAAGTATACTGCGTAAGCTTTTTCAGTTCATTCATCATAAAAGCTCTCTCTTCTCTGATCCATTTTCTTGTTTCCTCCTGGTACTTTCTGTCATAAAGCACTGTCTGCCCTGCAAGATCTGCAAAAGTATTGATATGCCAGGGTTCCATCAGCCAATTGACCCTCTGTCCAAGTTCTCTGTTATGGAAAACCCCATAACCGAGCCTTATACCAGGCATCCCGTAATACTTTGTCAGTGCCCTAATGATGATGAGATTATCCATTCTTTCATCAATGATGCTTGAGCCCGGATAGTCCGATGTGAATTCTATGAAGGTTTCATCCACCATCAGGTAACCTTCACGGGATTTCAGAACTTCCAGCAGTTTAAGGAAATCATCTCTCGGGGTCAGTGTGCCCGTAGGATTGTTCGGATTGCACAGAACAACCAGGGTACGCTGAGTAATGACATCGATGAGTGCCCCTGTCCTTAGTCTTCCGCAGCGGTCATACAGGATCACTTCATTGAACCTGAGCCCTGACAGCTCTGCAGCCCTTCTATATTCAGAGAATGTTGGTGCTGCAATGATCACACTCTCTACAGGCAGTGCCTGCATGGCCTTGTAGATGACTTCTACTGCACCATTGCCAAGAACGATAGCCACTTCATCCTCACTCTTCTCTATATAGTCATGGATGGAACGGGTCAGTTTGCGATACATTCTATCGGGATATCGGGTCACAGAGGACAGTTCACCAAGCAGCACTTCTTTAAAGCTTTCTGGCACCCCTAGGGGATTGATGTTTGAACTGAAATCCGTCATCTCATCTGTATATCGATAGATATCGCCACCGTGATAATTCATTTTAGACCCCTCCTTTCATGTATACCCTAATGATGGCACCGCTGATGCCAAGAAACAGCACAGCTGCAGTCTGCATCATTCTGTTTGTCCTTCTGATATCCTCAGGTTGCGGTTCTCTTTTTCTTATTCCGATATAGGGTTTATGTACGAGCCTGCCGGAATATATGGAGCTGCCACCCAGCTGGATACCTAAAGCCCCTGCTGCCGCTGCCTCTGGGTGTCCCGAATTTGGACTTTTGTGATTTCTGCAGTCTTTTCTCCATGTCCTGTAGCTTTCTTTTCCTGAGTAACCCAGGAGATATGAAGAGGCAACCATAAAAAGCGCGGTCAGTCTTGCAGGGATGTAGTTGAACAGATCGTCCATCTTCGCCGAGACATACCCAAAGTACCTGTATTTATCACTGGTATAGCCCACCATTGAATCTAAGGTGTTTACAGCTTTATAGGCCCACATAAGAGGCGCACCACCTATGAGTCCATAGAAGAGAGGCGCAATCACACCATCAGAGGTGTTTTCTGCAACGGTTTCCACAGTCGCCAGAATAACGGATTCGAAGCTTAGGTTCCGGGTATCTCTGCCTACAATATAGGAGAGCCTTTGCCTTGCCTCATCTATGTTCTGACTGCAGACTGCATGATAGACATTCATGCTTTCTTTTTTCAGTGATTTCGCTGCGATCCCCATCCACAGGAGAGCGATGTTTACTGCCTGGTAAGCCAGCGGGTGGATGGTGAGTGCGATCATCATAAGGCCGATTACAGATAATAATGTGACTGCTATGGTACTGATCCACAGGAGAAGTCCCTTGGCTTTTCCTTTAGCCTCTGTATCAGAAATGTTGTTTAACTTCGCCTCAAACCGGTCAATGTAGTATCCGATTGCCATTACAGGATGACGGAGATTCTGAGGATCACCAAAGGTGAAGTCCAGGATCAGGGCCGCTGTGATAACCCTGAAATCAGTTGTGAAGAACAGCATATAGAGCCTCCATGTCGATGTTTTTCCGTACGGTTTCCGCCAGTCTTTCGAGTTCATTTTCACGATGCACCCAGAAATCAGGTATGTTCTCTTCATGGGGTATGAATCCTTTTCTTAAACAGATATAGGAAAGTAGCGCTTTAGTGAAACCTGCATTGTCAAATATCCCGTGAAGATAAGTACCGAGGACACCATTTTCTTTGTCGAGCACGCCCTCAGAAGTCTCGATTATCTGAGCATTGTTTCTCTCTGTCAGTCGATTAAGCGGTACATATTCGACGCCATGCTCACTCTCGCCCATGTGGATTTCATACCCTCTGATTTTTGCATCAGTTAAATAGCTGTTCCCGCTTACAAGAGATGTCTTCTTCACCTCCCTGAATGTGGTGACCATATCGATGAGATTCATCCCCTCAGTCTCTTCCTCATCGGACTCTACACCATGTCTGTCGATGATCTTCCTGCCCAGCATCTGATATCCTCCACATATGCCCATGACGACAGTTCCCGCTTCATGACAGGCGAGTATCTTATCCTCCATACCGCTAGCTTTGATGCTTTTCATCGCTTCTACAGTAGACTTCGTTCCAGGGAGAATCAGAAGATCCGGCGTACCAAGCTCATCGCCTAGATCAGCAAAACGGAGGTTGACGTCTCTGAAAAGGGATAAAGGCTGAAAGTCTGTAAGATTGGAAAGATATGGAAGTTTTATGATGACCACATCAAGCCTTGACCCGCTGCCTCTTGAAAACTTCGACCAGTCGACCACACTGTCCTCATCATCAAGATCATGGCTGAAGTATGGCACAGTTCCGAGCACTCTTATGCCAACGAGCTTTTCGATCTGTTCGATACCAGGCTGAAGAAGAGTGATGTCTCCTCGAAACTTGTTGATGATGATTCCTTTTATTCTCTTCCTTTCCTTTTCCGTGAGCAGCATGACTGTCCCGTAGATGGAAGCGAAGACGCCACCACGATCGATATCTGCCACAAGAATTACAGGTGCATCAACCATTTCAGCGAGGCCCATATTGACGATATCGTCCTCTTTGAGGTTGATTTCCGCGGGACTTCCTGCACCTTCAATGACGATGATGTCACTTGACTCCATAAGCCTGTCATACGCGTCCATGATGACTTTTTTCAGTTCAGATTTGTGAAGAAAATAGTCCTTGGCATTCATGGACTCATAAACCCTTCCCATCACAATGACCTGAGACATCTGGTCTGTGGAGGGTTTCAGTAGAATAGGATTCATTTCGACACGAGGCGCAATTTTACAGGCTTCAGCCTGAAGGACCTGAGCACGTCCCATTTCATATCCATCCATGGTCACATGGGAATTGAGAGACATGTTCTGGGATTTAAAGGGAGTAACCCGGAATCCGTCTTCGGTAAATATTCTGCACAAAGCTGCAGTGAGGATACTTTTTCCGACGGATGATGAGGTCCCCTGAATCATGATGTTTCTATTCATTTGTGATTCTCCTCTATACATTTAGTCTGTTGATCGTGCAGTGGTCCTCATATCGTTCAAGGATGCTGTATTTTCCAAGAAGAAAGTTGAAATTCCAGAAAAGACTGTCACTGTCAGAGAGGAACAGGGAGACAAGGAGCTGGAGCACACCTTTGTGCGCCACAATCAGCATCGTTCCCTCTTTCTGCATAAGGATCTCTTCATAGAATCTCCTTACTCTGGTGTAGAATTCGGTGTATTTTTCGCCTTCCGGAGGAGCTGTATTTCGATAATCCGCAGACCACTTTCTGAACTCTTCAGGATCTCTTTCACTGCACTGTCTGAAATCCAGTCCTTCCCACCGTCCAAAATCAAGTTCGCTGAGTTCATCAAGTACATAAGGCATTCTTTTATCTGTTATGAACCTGGCTGTATCTACGCACCTCTTCATGGGACTTGTGTAGATCTCATCAAAATTGACCTTTGAAAGAGATACGCCTAATGCCTTGGCCTGAAGAATACCCTCCACATTCAGCGGGCTGTCGGTTTTCCCGAAATATACACCAAGACCGTTAAAATCCGTTGTTCCATGCCGGACGAAATAATATGTTGTCACAGAAGATTCACCCCTCTTTCAATCAGGATGTATATTGGAATATAGGTCAGTTCGGCCATCTCGTTCAATGCGCCCAATGTGTCACCAGTAAGACCGCCGAGTATCTTATCCAGGCGCAGCCTGAAGAGCGCAGTGAGTACAAGTGTTATACCCAATGCCGCGATCCCGTTTAACCCAAGGAAAGCGAATGTGATGAGCATTCCGAGAATACCTGAGGCAACCGATTCGATGTCTTCTGTTCTTCCGATGAACAGATTACCAAGACCATCCTCCCTCGCGTAGCGTGACCCTAGCAGCATAACGCTTATGGCTGTTCTTCCTGCTACGGGTAGAACAATCACCATTAACATAAATAGACTGCTTTCCACTTTAATTAAAAACTGGTATTTGACGAATATCGTAAAGATCAGAGCCAGAACGCCATGGGTACCGATACGGCTGTCCTTCATGATGAGAAGCATTTTATCTCTGCTTCTAGCTGAAAGAATACCGTCCATAGTATCTGCAAGACCGTCAAGATGAAGGCCGCCCGTTACGGCTGCTGCAGAGAAGATCATAATGACTGCAGACACTTCTCTTCCGAAATATCGCTCCGCGGCATAGGTGGGTAGGCTGACCATGATCCCGATAACAAGACCGATCAGCGGAAAAAACACGACACCGCGGCTAAACTTCCTCCGATCAAATGGGACTTCCTTCCTAATCGGCACTTTTGTAAACAGCTGAAGCATCAGAAGAAAAGTGTTCATGATTTGTCTCCGCCTTTGATCATCATTGGTATACCCGATACGACCAGATAGACCTCATCCGCTTCTTTTGCGATCATCTGATTGATTCTTCCTGCCATATCTCTGAAGTATCTTGAAAATGCGGTTTCCGGAACAAGTCCCATCCCGATTTCATTGGTCACCAGAATAAACCGGTCTGTGATACTTCGCCCGGAGCGAAGCAGTTTCTTTATCTTAAGGATTGTCTCAGATTCAAATGTGCGCCAGAATTCTTCATTAACTTCTTCTTCGTTGAAGCTTTCAATGGAGAAAAGAAGATTTGTCAGCATCACAGTGACGCAGTCAAGTAGAATTCCGTCATAAAATATACCTGATTCAGACAGTTTCTCAGCTAGATGGTCATAAGCTTCCAAGGTTTCCCATGTTTCTGGTCTCTGATTCTTATGCAGTCTAATCCTTTCTTTCATTTCCTCATCATAGGCAACTGCTGTGGCAATATACAAAACATCGGTCTTGTTCCACATTATATTTTCGGCAAAAGTGCTTTTACCGCTTCTTGCACCACCTGTGACTAAAGTGATTATTCCCAATTGTTCTCACGTTCCTCTCCGCATATAAATTCTCCGATGATCACCATCGGGATTGCGAGGTCTTTCTTCAGCTGTTCCAGATGGTCTCTATGAAGAGTGATGAGTGCTGATGTTGCGGGTCCAGCTGAAGTATAAATATCATGAGTATCTGTATCCCCTTTTTCAAAAATCAGACTGGACCTTTGCTCAAGTTCCGATATTTCATGAATGATTCCGCCTGAACCCGCCGGTATGATCTCATGAATATAATCCTTACCGAGTATTTTTTTCAGCGCCTTAAGACTGAACCGACCGGCTTCATCACCATCTAGTACACCCTGACCACAGACGGGTAGGCCAACTGCCACGGCAACATCATCTTTCCGAGTTTCAGGAAACTTGAATTCCTTTGTGCTGATTCTGCCTAGGAGCGTAAGTCCCATTCCTGAGGATATAACATGGATATTCTCTTCAGTGCTTCCAGTGATTTCGACTCTATCGTGAAGATCGAAAATCTTTAGCGCATCTCGTATACCATGTATAATTTCGCATCCAGTCGGATCCATTTCCACAGACAAGGTATTGGAGAGAAAAAAGGGATAAACCCCAATGGACAGCATTTCCATTAATGCAACCTGAGCTGTGTGAAAGCCTAATGTCCTTGGATCTGTCGTGATGATGTCTCCTGATTTATCGCCAATACCGCCCGCACTGTCGCAGGATATGACAAGATAGCTTTCCTCATCCCACGGAATCAGATTCAGATCACGATACTTCATGTGTTTTCTCCTGTCTCATATAACGTACGACTGTGCGGTAAAGGAGCAGTCCGCCCAGGACATTCACTGCTGATGTCAGTGTCAGAGGCACAATCAGCGCATAAAACATGATTTTACCTGAAAATCCCAGACCCATGAGTGACGCGACATAAGCTGCGCCTAATGTGCTCACAGGTCCGTTGAATAAAACACCTGCTGCTGCTGCCATGATCTGATTTACGTTTTTCGCCAGATAGCCAAAGAGACCTACAGTGACGCCCATTGAACATGCAACGAAAAGGTGAAGGGGAAGCGTCATGGGAAACCCACTGGTCAGAGCAGTCAGAATGTGTCCAGAAACTCCTATTGCCGCACCAGGCAAAGGTCCCAGCATAAGTGCACCATAATAGGCTGGAAGTGCATCCAGGGCAATAGACCCCTGGATCTTGATGAGTGATCCCAGGTAACTTAATGCGATAAGAAGACTCATCTGTACAAGCATCTGGTTTTTAGTCTGTTTTCTGATTTGTAATGTTTTCATTTCTTGACCTCCTCGATTCATATATATCCCTCGCGATTGACTTAACCGCTTCAAGATTGCTGTAAAAATGGATGTGTACATAAGCACCATGAACGTTCCCTTTCCTTTGTCCGCATTTCCAGCTTACTGGGTTTCCCAGTTCTTTGGGCTTGCTCAGTGAAAGAGACAGAGATGTCTCAGCTGGACCCGTCCACCTCGAATGATGAAATTCATGCCCCTTGAAATTAATTCCTGTTTCAGTCCGCACTTCAGCATATCCGAACTGCTGAAGGGATTTAGTCATTTTGCAGTATCCATCAAAGAACCCTGTCATTTTATGGAACTTTCCTTCGGAGTCTTCAATTCCTTCCATAAGATACATATATCCACCACATTCGGCATAAGTGTCTATGCCTCTATCAAGTGCAGCCCTTATGGAATCAAGAAAAGTTCTGTTACTGGATAATTTCTCACCATACAGTTCAGGATATCCGCCTCCAATATAGATCGCATCGAGATTATCCGGGAGCGTACTGTCATGGAGAGGGCTGAAAGGAATAATTTCAAATCCCATGTATTCGAGAAGCCTGATGTTGTCTTCATAGTAGAATGAGAACGCTTCATCTCTCGCTACTCCAAGTTTCAGATCTTTGCAGATATTTTCAAGAAACGCTCGTGGATCGATAGAAATATTTTGAGGTACTTCTTCATAAACTTCAGATACTTCTTCAAGAAGATCCAGATCGATGTGCTGTTCGATAAATGAAGCAGCCTCGTCCATGAGACCATCGATATTCTCGATTTCCTCCTGCTGAAATAGTCCTAAGTGGCGAGAAGGTACTTTGAGCTTAGGATTATTCGGCAGATATCCGAGACAGGGAATGCCCGTTGTCCGTGTGATGGCTTCCTCGATCAGTCTGAAATGGTATTCTGAAGACACATTATTTACAATGATCCCTCTTATGGGGACGTTACGGTCATATTCTTTGAATCCCAGAACAACAGCTGCAGCTGAAGCTGCCATATGAGATCCATCCATAATGAGAATGACCGGTGAATGAATGACCTTGGCCAGATGAGCAGTGCTTCCTGTAGATCTCTCATCACCCAGACCATCATATAATCCCATAACACCTTCAATTACAGCGAAATCTCCTTCATTTCTGTGTAGCCCATAGATAAATTTTGTATTTTCTTCTCCGGTCATCCATAAATCCAGATTGACGGAAGCTCTTCCTGTAGCAGCATGATGAAAACCCGTATCTATATAGTCAGGACCGGTTTTAAATGGAATTACCTTTCTGCCCCTTCTTGCCAGTGCTCTCATTATGCCCATGCTGATCGTTGTTTTTCCCACTCCGCTGCTGATCCCTGCAATTATCACCCGTTTCATGTAAACCTCCAAAAAAATAAACACATGGAATAATCCATGTGTTTTTTGCAAAAGAAAAAACTCACAAACCTCCCTCCGAAGCTATGAAATATTCATACTACGATAGGCAGGTCTCCTGACTTACAGATCTTCTTACTCTCTTCACCTTCCCGAGCATTGCTCAGTGGTTACTGAAGATTTCATCCCTGTACACAGTAGCGGGGGCTGTAGAGGATTCAAACCTCTTTCCCTTTTAAATCTCTGCTTGATGCAAAGATACCTAAAGTACTATTCAGTTTTAATTTATATTCTTAGTATAGTGGCATTGACTACATAATGTCAAAGGGATTATTTGATCAAAAATGAATAAAAAAGTATCAGCTCTTTTATTTCATGGATGATTTTGCTGTAACATACAGCAGATGATTGCTTCTCCCAATCATTTCCGGCTTTTCACAGATATGGTAATGATACTTCAGATACTGATCATAGGACTTCTTGTCCAGAGTATTGATTTTATCCTCCAAAAGTTCTGATACGCCATCTGAAGCGATCTCATGAAGTGTACTAAGCCCTGCACCAGCTAGAATTTCTCTGCACTCCTCAACAGTATAGAATACAAAAGGGAAGTTTTTCACTTTGAAGCTTTCATGATCATAAGAATCATCGGTAAAGAAATCATTTCTGTAACTGAACTCTGTAAGAATAACCATGTCATTGCTGATAAATGATACAAAAAGCTTTCCCTCAGGCTTGAGCACTCGTTTTGCCTCACTCAGACACAGGTTCCGATATTCCATGTTTTCAATGTGGTAGAGCGGCCCAAGCAGAAGAACAGCATCAAAAGATGAATCTTGATACATCGAAAGATTGATGGCATTCCCCTTTATCAGCTTAAGTTCCATATCATTTCGGATTTTCTTCTCAAAAGCTCTTATATTTGACTCTGATAATTCCAGTGCATCAACAGAAAAGTTCCGTTTTGCAAAATAAAGACTGTACTCACCGGCGCCGGCACCGATATCCAGAATCTTCATTCCTTCCTGCAGGTATTTTTCAATATAGCGGACAGTTGTCAGAAACTCCACTCTTGCAGCCTGTGACCCGTTCAGCCGCGTATCTTCATTGAAAATCTCATATGTCGCTTCAACTCTCCTGAATTCATCATCGATTTTTCTGATCTGTTCAAAATCCATATACATTACCTCTCTCACTTTAATTTTCTCTATACTCGAGGATATCCCCTGGCTGACAGTCCAGCGCTTTACAGATTGCTTCAAGAGTCGAGAATCTGACAGCTTTGGCTTTACCTGTTTTCAGATTCGAGATATTGGCCATGGTAATTCCGACACGCTCTGAAAGCTCTGTAACACTCATTTTTCTTTTTGCAAGCATTACATCCAAGTTTACGATTATACCCATTATATCCCCTCCTTAAACAGTGAGATCATTTTCTTCTTTGATCTCCAATGCCTTACGTAAAAGTTCCTCCAAAATGCCGCTGATCAGACCCAGCATAAGAGATGCGAGCATAATGATTATGGCAAGCAGTCCTATTCCAGGTGAAATATCGACCAGCCTTGAAAGCACGATGGTTCCAGCAAGATACATGGCTGAAATGACAAATGCACTGTTTCTGATGTTTTTCAGATGCTGAACAGATTTACGCGAAAACGCGTCATTCACTGCTACTCTTCTGCTGAGCCTGAGTCCTTCAATTATGGCAAAGAGAAAGGGAACCAGCGTCACATAGATTCCTGCAAGAAGCGGCCATTTCAGATAAGCCCACTCAGGAGCTTCTTCTGCAAAATAAGCCGCAGTATCGGGCAGCCAGAATATGGATAGCAGCACTATGCAGAGCGTAATAAACAGGACACCGATCTGGAATAAGGAAATAGACATTCTTTTCATCAGTACACCAACTTTCATAAATTTTATTTATTATATTCATATCATAGCATTAAATTTATCGATTATCAATAAATTTTTATTAATTAACTAAAAAGAAGAAGTGCTCAGCACTTCTTCTTTAACCTTCTGATTGAATTATGCCATTGCTACTGCGGTCTCCAGTGCAATCTTCATCATTTCCTTGAATGTTTCCTGTCTTTCCTGGGCTGTTGTTTCTTCTCCGGTAATCAGACTATCTGAAACTGTAAGTAATGTCAGCGCATTGACGCCTGCAAGAGCGGCCTCAGTATATAGTGCTGCAGCTTCCATTTCCACACCTAGTGTTCCTGCATCCATAAAGAGCTTTGCTGCCCCAGTTGTATCATAGAAGATATCTGAGCTGAGGACATTGCCTACATGAACGTCGATACCCAGTTCTTTTGCTTTGGTATATGCAGTGTGCAGAAGTTCAAAACTTGCGGTAGCTGCGAAGTCCATACCTCTGAATCTGTTCTTATTGATCGATGAGGTCGTTGAAGCTGAACTGGCCAGGATAACGTCTCTAATCTTCACATTTTCCTGCATAGATCCGCAGCTTCCAACTCTCATGAGGTTCTTGACCCCATACTCATGGATCAGTTCATGCACATAGATGGAAATTGATGGAATACCCATTCCTGTACCCTGTACAGATACTTCTAAACCCTTATATGTGCCTGTATAACCCAGCATACCTCTGACATCATTGTACTGTTTCGGATTCTCCAGAAATGTTTCTGCAATGAATTTCGCTCTTAGCGGATCACCTGGTAACAGAATCGTCTTGGCGATATCGCCTTTTTTTGCTCCAATATGTGTTGACATAAAATCCCTCCAAATCTGTTATTATGAAAGTGCTTTCCCTTTACATTCGTATAAAGGGGGTGTCACCTTCAAATATATTATCTCTCTTATTTTAACATGTCTAGCTGAGAATAGGTTAATGGAAAGAAAACATCTGGAGAAAAATTCTGCCCCATCTGTCGGAATGAGTCGGAAATGGAGATGGATAAAATTCAGAAACACATCGTTAATATTAGAACTTAGTGTAAAATTATTGTTGGTTAAAAGAAAAAAGAGAATAGCTCTAACCGTGT
>NZ_DAMBTF010000020.1:0-51295 GCF_032054185.1 Proteiniclasticum sp. | reverse complement strand
TCTTATGGTTCAATCTTTTTTTGTTTGTTGCAATTAATTATACAATCGGCCATATTAATATAAATATATTAAGTGTTATTCAAAACAAAATATATTATCGATATGCATAAATGTATATCTAAAGAATTTAAGGGGTGAGGATTCATGTTCAAAAAAGTGCTGATTACAATTCTTGTTATTTTACTGGGTTTGAGCAATATTTTCCTTTATACCACAAGAGATAAAATGGATTATGACATTATAATCGGAACACCCGGAACGGAAGGGACGGATTTATCCGTGCCTATATCGGATAAGAATGAAGCCAGTATGCTGATTTTCTCTCTCATGAACAGTGAATCTATAGCCCAGCCTGAGATTACGGAAGATAAGCCTGATTCCATAATATGGATCAATGACAGTAAAGAAGGTTTTTCCTATACAACCGTCAGTTTATGGATTGACGGATCCGGGATTATTCTCGGAACCAATGTAGATACAGATTATCCTCTGTATAAAGAACTGTCAAGTGGGAGAGCAGCTGATATGATACAGATAATCAGAAAATATCAGACCAAATCCTGAACCTGTGCATCGCTTAATTCTATATAATATCATTTGATATGCCAGTACTAGAATAATCTGCGGGAGAGACACCATCAGAATAAATGAGAAAAAATACGATATAAAGAGATTTTCTTATGAAAACCTCTTTGTATCGTAATTTTTTTCTGATGATCATAAAACAGGTTTATGAAAGTTATTTGAGACCAGTGCTTCCATAGCCGCCGCCGCGGTCTGTTCCGATTGAGGAGACATCTTCCGTCTCAATGAATTCCGCATGTATGATTTCATTGATGACGATCTGAGCGATCTTCGTTCCTTTATCAATATACAAGGTTCCGTAAGGATTGTTGTGTTTATCCAGAACAAGAAAAGGTACGAGATTCAGTGTTTCAGCAGTTTCATTTTTCTTGTCTCTGAAAGATGTGAAAACTTCCTTGCTGTTCTGGGGAAATAGAATTTTATAGTCTTTCTGGATCCTGTCTCTAAGCTCATCGTCATACAGTATTTCATAGGGGAGACTGGAAATGTTATAGGTATTCTGCGCGATGACACCTACAGGGTTTCTGTAACCAGCATCGACAGTCCCCGGACTGTTGGGGATGCTCAGCGATGTTTTAAGCGAAAGCCCGCTTCTTGGCCTTACCTGCATTTCGAGATGATCAGGAAGTGCCACTTTAAAGTTCAGCGGAATGATCACCTTTTCCATGGGTCTGATGACAATGTCCTCTGCTGCAAATACATCCGCACCTGCGTCATTAAAGTTTGCGTACACAGGAATCTTACCGCCATCCATAATCTCTATATAGATATTTTCTTTTTTCATTTATTCCCCTCCTAGAGTTATGCCTGCAAAAAATACGATATAATAATGGTAACTTTATTATCATTATAGAACAAATATTTCTTTCGCGAAATAGAAGAAACCGTAAGAGATGTGGTTTAAGGAGAGGAGTGAATCAGATGGATAAGAAACTGCTGCTGTCTCTGCCGCTCTTTGAGAGAGCACTGACACTGGCTTCAGTTAAGCATGCCGGACAGAAGGACAAGGGGAATGATCCGTACGTGATGCATGTCATAAGGGTCATGATGAACGTCGAAACAGAGAGCGATAAAATCGTCGCGCTGCTCCACGATCTGCTGGAAGATACGGATATCACTAAGTCAGATCTCTTGGCGTTCGGTTTTGATGAGGAAACAGTAAAAAAGTTGGATCTTTTAAGCAGAAAGGATACAGAAGACTACATGGACTACATTAAGCGCCTGTCGGCTGATCCTGCTGCAGTGAGGGTGAAACTCAGCGATTTAAGAGATAATCTGAACAGGACAAGACTTAAGGATAAACTCACAGATAAGGACTTTGAAAGGCTCAAAAAATACCACAGGGCTGAAGTGTATCTGCTGGAAGTTCAGAATGAAGAGAATCGGAAACGGTAAGAATTTGGAGGAATGGTTATGAGTAAGATTACTTTTGGAATTATAGGATGTGGAGATGTCACCGAAATCAAAAGCGGACCCGCATTTCAGAAACTGCCTGGGACAAGACTGAAGTGGGTAATGAGAAGAAACAGGGAAAAGCTGGAGGATTATGCCAGAAGGCATCAGGTGGAGCATTTCACGACCGATTATATGGACATCCTGACGGACGCGGAAGTGGACGCAGTTTACATTGCAACCCCGCCGCATATGCACAAGTTCTATACGCTTGAAGCTGCTCGGCACAAAAAAGATGTCTATGTGGAAAAACCCATGGCACTCTCTGTGGAAGATGCGAGAGAAATGATGAAGGTCTGCAAAGAAGAAGGGGTCAGACTCTTTGTTGCCTATTACAGAAGAGGACAGCAGAAATTCAGAAAGATCCAGGAACTTCTGAATAAAAAAGAAATCGGTGAGATCCGTTCTTTCAGTTACCAGTATACAAGTCCTGTTCCTGCACTTAATCCTGACCGCCCATGGCTGTTCAAAAAGGAATTTGCAGGCGGTGGGAAGCTTTATGATGTAGGCTCCCATATGATCGATCTGATTCTCTTTCTATTTGGAGAAGTGCAGTATGCAGCAGGTGTCTCCTCCAATCAGTCTGGGCTCCTTGAAGTGGAGGACAACACCTCAGGGATGATTGTGTTCAGAAATGGGATCAAGGGCACACTGCAGATGACATTCAATGGAAATTATGACGAAGATATGCTCACTGTTGTCGGCAGCAGAGGGACCATAAGATTTGCCATCATGAACACAAAGCCTGTGGAGATGATCAGAGACGGAAAGATGACTGTCTTTGAGTTTCCGGATCTTCAGCATGTGCAGATGCCGCTTATCTCACTGGTTTCCGATACCATAAACGGAAGAGGGGAACTTGATTCCACAGGACTTTATGGGCTAAGGACGCAGCAGGTGCTGGAAGCGTTCAGAGATAATGGTACTATCGGACATTTATAGGAATTTCGGGCAAAAATAAAGACTTCTGCAAATAATTGCAGAAGTCAGTCCATTCTTTTAAAGCAATTTGAGGATTTCCTCTGGATTCCTTTTGTCCCGTATTGTTTCATCAAAAGTTCAGTGAGAAAATACTGAACTTCCTTCTTTAGTATATCAAAGTTTTTGTCAATAGAACAGTAGATTTTATAAAAAACTTTAGTTTCCCTGATAAATCCATAAATCGGGATGGATTTTCAGCTCGTCGATGAGAAAGTAGTTTTTCGATGCGGTTTTGCTGATATGGGTAAATAGCATATCGGACATGATCTGAGACTTTTTCGATTTCTGGTCCATAAAATACCTGGACGCATGAATCTTATCTCCATCATAATGGATATCAATAACATACTGACTTTTTGTCAGATCATATATTACGATAATGATGGAATCATCTCTTTTTGCATCGACATTCTGAATGAATATATCGAAACGTTCACCATTCTCGCTGTTTGTACCATCGAGAACGATATATCCCTGGTTTAGTGCTTCTTCCCGAGAGTAGTATTCTTCCTTTGCTGTACATCCGGTGATCATGAGCAGAAGCAGCAGTATAGCAATGGGGTAACTCATTTTTCTCATGGGACTTCTCCTATTATGATTAAAGTAATTCCAGGATATCCTTTTCTATGGAAAGAGGATTGGTTGTCGGTGCATATCTTCTGATCACGTGACCTTCTTTATCCACAAGAAATTTTGTGAAATTCCATTTGACGGCATCGCCCAGAAGACCTTTTGTTTCTTTCCTCAGGTGGACGAAAAGTTCATGAGCATTTTTTCCGTTGACCTCGACTTTGGAAAACATCGGAAAAGATACACCATAGTTCAGTTCACAGAAATTTTTGATTCCCGCTTCATCTTCCGGTTCCTGACTGCTGAACTGGTTGCAGGGAAATCCAAGAATCAGAAAATTATTGTCTTTATGTTTCTGGTAAAGTTCTTCAAGACCCTGATATTGTGGAGTGAATCCGCATTTGCTGGCTGTGTTCACAATCAGCATCACGTTGCCTTTGTACTGGCTCATGTCCTGATTATTTCCGTCTATATCTGTAGCAGTATATGAAAATATGCTCAATCATTACACCTCTTGTATTTATAATTTGGTTACATTCAGAATATGATAAAAATTAACTATTGTCAAATATTATTGCATGCAAGTTAATTTTTTAAGAACATTTTCTGCTCATTTATATTCTTCACTTATTTTTTTCGCGAAGGAGGAAAAGCAATGGAGTACAAAGAGTTTCTGGAAAGGCTATCAAATCCCGCAAGACGGGCTTTAGATTTCGAAGGTATCGACAGCTTCGAAAAGCTGGCGTCGTTGTCCGCGAAGGAGCTGCTTTCTTTCCATGGTATAGGGCCAAAATCTCTGCCGATCGTTCTGGAATGTCTGAAGAGTCAAGGGAAGAAACTGAGAGACGATTGAGAAGAAGAAACCGAAATCAAAAAAAGGGCCATTTTGGCCCTTTTGATATATATTCGTTATAGAAGTTCTTTGATATCTTTTTCGATATCCATAGGATCTGTCTGAGGTGCATATCTTCTGATGACCTTACCATCTCTCCCTACGAGGAATTTTGTGAAGTTCCATTTCACAGAATCACCAAGGAGACCTTTTGTTTCCTTTCTGAGATACTTAAAGAGATCATGAGCGTTTTCACCGTTGACGTCAATCTTTGAGAACATGGGGAAAGTCACACCGTAGTTCAGTTCGCAGAATTTCCTGATTCCTGCCTCGTCTTCAGGTTCCTGATTCTTGAACTGATTGCTTGGGAACCCAAGAACAGTGAATCCCTGATCTTTCATGTTTTCATAGAGCTTTTCAAGTCCTTGAAACTGAGGAGCAAATCCGCATTTGCTGGCTGTGTTAACGATGAGCAGGACATCACCTTCATACTGTTTGAGTTCCTGTTCCTGTCCATCAATGTCCACTGCTTTGTAATCATATACACTCATTTTACATTTCTCCTTAAGATTATTCGTTTCTTATATTCAGAATACAGAAAAATAAAAGTTTTGTCAAATTAAATTGTGCTAAATTCATTCAGTTTCAGATAAAAAAAGAGCCTCCAATGGAGACTCCCGATTTACAGTATCTATTTATTCAGGAACTGCTTTGTTACCTCTACAATTCTCTTGGCCTGATGTCTTACCGCACCTTCTACATCATTCTTGATTTCTCCGTCTATGATGGAAGCTGATGTTCCATAAGGGTTACCACCTGCAGCATAGATGCTTGGATCGGTATAGCCAGGAGCGACAATTATTGCACCAAAATGCATTGCTGAAGTGTAGATGGATCTGATGGTTTCTTCGACTCCGCCGTTTATGTTCATGGCTGAGGACATGGCTGTTACCATCTTATTGACCAGTAATCCCTGTGACCATACGCCGCCGAGCAGATCAAGGTACTGCTTGAACTGAGAAGATACATTTCCGTAACGGGTAGGCGTAGAGAAAATGACGGCATCTGCATCGACGAAGTCCTGTGGAGTGGCTACAGGAATAAGATCCTTTGTTTCGTCGTAATGCTTTCTCCAGAGCGGATTGGCATCAATAGCCTGATCCGGTGCAAGTTCGTTCACTCTGAATACCTTGACGTCTGCGCCGGCCTTTATGGCCTCGTCCTTTGCCCATTGTACCATCTGGTAGTTTCCGCCAGTTGAGCTGTAGTAGATGATTGCTAATTTAACTTTTTCCATTTTATTATCTTTCCTTTCATTGGTGTAATTAGGTTTTTTTAACTCTGTATTAGTTATAACATTAGATTGTGTACAACGTGTTAAAGAATTGTGTCTTTCGAGTTAAGAATGTACTAATTAGTGTTATTTACATTTTAGACATAAAATGCAGGGGTGATGGAATTTTCTTGACTTGTCATATTTAGAGTGATATTATTTATAAGTCATGTAGATGTGGCCCCTTGGTCAAGCGGTCAAGACGCTAGCCTCTCACGCTGGAATCAGGGGTTCGATTCCCCTAGGGGTCACCATTATAAAGCACACCACTTGCTGGTTTAAGGATAGTCATTATGACTTCCCGCTGAACCTTCCAGGTGGTGTGCTTTTACGTCTGATTTAAAAACTGTATTTAGAAGGCCATGAAACAGATCAATCTGTCTCATGGCCTTTAAAGTTCTTCTAGATTACAATTTCCTGATTATATTGTTCTGTATTTTCGTCTTCATTCATATACCGCAGGTCTTTTGAGAAAATGAGTTTTGCTTCTGTTAGCGCCTGAATCTCGTCCACTGTGTATTCCGGATTGATTTCTGTTACGAGAAGTCCTTCTGCTGTAATTTTGAATACACCCATCTCAGTGATGATGAGATCGACCTGGTTCTTTGCGGTGAGCGGAAGGGTACACTCTTTGAGTATTTTCGGGCAACCTTTAGCAGTGTGTTCCATTGCGACAATCACTTTTTTGGCACCGGATATAAGATCCATCGCACCGCCCATTCCAGGAACCATTTTACCGGGAATCATGTAGTTGGCGATACTGCCGTTTTCATCTACCTGCAGAGCGCCAAGGACTGTGAGATCCACATGACCTCCCCTGATGATTCCGAATGATAGAGAGCTGTCAAAAAATGCGCCGCCTGGAAGAATGGTCACAGGCATTCCACCGGCGTTTGTGATATAGGGATCATATCCCTCATCCGTGGGTGCTGGACCAAGTCCGACAAAGCCGTTTTCAGACTGGAACACGATATTTTTGCCATGAGGTAGAAAGTTTGCAACAAGTGTCGGCAGTCCAATACCCAGATTGATCACATCATTATCCTTCAGTTCCTTGGCCACTCTGCGCGCAATATAATTCTGTATTTCTTTTTTGTCCATCATGATAAAACACCTCCATCTACAATATGGTCAATAAAGATTCCTGGAGTGTGGATGTGATCCGGATCCAGTTCGCCCACTTCTACAAGCTGTGCAGCTTCCACGATGGTGACATCAGCAGCGGTTGCCATGATCTGGTTGAAGTTCCTTGTGGCACCGTGAAAACTCATGTTTCCGAAACGATCCACCGTGTTGGCAAAAAGAATGGCAACATTTGCTCTAAGGGGTTTTTCAAGAAGATATTCCTCGCCGTCCACCAGGACTTTCTGCTTTCCTTTTTCCACTTCAGTACCAAGACCAGTCCTGGTCAAGGCTCCACCAAGACCGAATCCGGCACAGCGGATCTGTTCGATGAGCGTACCCTGAGGTGTCAGAATCACTTCTGTTTCTCCGGACAGCATCTGACGACCTGTTTCCTTGTTGGTACCGATATGCGAAGCGATAATCCTTGAGAACTGCTTATTGACCACAAGTTTTCCAGGTCCTTTATCGACGAAACCCGAATCGTTGCAGATCAGGGTGAGATTTTTTTTGCCTGAACTGCATAATGCGTCGATGATTCTTTCAGGGCATCCGACCCCAAGGAATCCTCCGATCATGATCACATCTCCGTCCTTTATAAGATCTGCAGCTTCTTCCACTGAAATGATTTTACTCATATATACAACCTCCACATTTCTCGTTAACTCCTGAGTATACGTTTACACAATAATTCTAGTGTAACTTCACATGTCTGTCTAATGACAATACTTCATGATTTCTATAACCGAAAGTTATGAATTCTGATATAATCAAGTAAATACTTACTTATCGGAGGTTCAAATGGAAATCAGTCACCTGAAGTATTTCATTGCAATCGTAGAGAATAATCTCAATCTGTCCGATGCCTCAAGAAAACTGCATATTTCTCAGCCTGCACTGAGCAAGTATATCATTAAGTTTGAGGAAGAGGAAAATCTGAAGCTTTTCGAAAGAAGTCACGGAAGACTGACGGGGCTTACTCCGGCAGGTGAAAATTTCTATGCCAACGCCATGGTGGTCATCGAAAAACATGACAATCTCATGAATGAATTCAGGGAACACGGAAGCCTTATTAAAGGTATGATAAGAATAGGGATTCCGCCTCTCATTCTGACTGTTCTTTTCACGGAAATCATGGCAGATATCATCCGTCTCAATCCGAAAATAAAATTTACGATCATTGAAAGAGGAGCATTTGAACTGAGAAAGATGCTTCTCCTTGAGGAACTTGACCTGGCGGTGCTTCTTGATCCGACAAACCTTTCTGATCTTCTTTTTAAAGAAGAGGTCATAAGGGAGGATGAGCTCACTGCATTCATGAGCAGAGACAATCCTCTAGCTGAAGGAGATAAAATCGAATGGTCCGATCTTAAAGGAAAAGACCTGGCCATATTCAATGAAAGCTTTATGATCCATCACCAGCTCTTGGCGAAATTCCGTTCCCTTAAAATGGAACCGAGAATATCCCTTATGTCCGGATCCTGGGATTTTCTTCTTGAAGTGACAAGAACCTCGAATTTCATTACTGTTCTGCCTGCGCCGATAAGGGATCATTTCTATTTCAGAGATGTTAAAGAAATGCCGATTTCGAAACCCATTTCCTGGCAGGTTGTGATGACTTATCCTGTAAAATCCAGATATTCAAGGATTGAGAAATATACCATCGATTCCATCAGAGAATATTTTATTGAGGGGAAGAAAGTTCTGCCCTTATCCCATGACAATGATCATTGATTTGGAAATCAGTGAATCGGAGCGATATAATGAGCAAGAAAAATCTGCTTCGGTGAAAATCACCGAGGCAGATTTTGTTTAACCTGAGAATCCGTTTTTACGTGAAGAAATGAGCATTACTTCAGGCTTTCTTTCATGGAAATCATATCTTCCATGACATGAAGAATGTCATCGTAGACTTCTCTTCTGCTGGTCTCATTGAGCATCTCATGTCGCCCGCTGTCATAGAGCATGAGGGTTACATCCTTCACACCGGCTTCAATGAGTTTTGCAGAAGTTTCCTGAACACCTTTGCCGTAGTTACCTACAGGGTCCTGTTTTCCTGAGAGAAGATGGAAGGGGACCTCCTTCGGCACCCTCTCTGCCCATTTATCACCGGTCACTTCCTTCATCACTGTGAGGAATCCTTTAAATCCGTTCATGGTGAAGATGAAATTGCATTTGGGATCCTTATGATATGCCGCCACGACGTTTTTATCCGTTGAAAGCCAGGAGAACCTGTCATGTTCTTCCTGGAAATTCTTATTGAAGCCGTTAAAAAAGACCTTATTGAACAGAGTGCTGCGATGCTTCTCGCCCCGCACAGCGGAAATGGATTTTGCCAGCTGGATTCCTGAAGCAACTGCAGGATTTTCTCCTCCGGTACCGCTAAGGATGACACCGGAGAGACTTCTTCCGAACTGCATGAGATATTTTCTTAACATGAATGACCCCATACTGTGCCCGAGGATAAAATGGGGAAGATCCGGATAACGGTCTGAGAGAAGGTCCGTCATGGTTTTAAGGTCCTTGACCAGAGTCAGATCATAAGGATCGTCCGAGAAATAACCCAGATCATCAAGGGTGCGTATGCTTCTGCCGTGACCGGCATGATCATGACCTGCAACAAGCACGCCCTGCCTGCTAATGAACTTGATGAATCCCTCGTATCTTTCAATGTATTCGCACATGCCGTGAGTGATCTGTAGAAGGTAACGGACGGGTTTCTTTGGTGTGTAGATGTAGTAGCTTATATTATAGAGGCCGTTACTGCTGGGGAAAGTCTCCATTGTTTTGCTGTAGCTCAAAATAATCACACTCCATTTCTATTCTTGATACCATTATAGAGATATCGGGCAGCTAAAAGCAAATATAGAACCCAATAAAAGCTAGTACTTTAGCATGGTTATGATAAAATCAAATTATGCAAACATATCCTTTGCAGTAAGGGGGAAATATTATGAAGAAAAGTGTCATCATTACATCTGTTCTGGCCTTATCGTTAATACTGTCAGCCTGTAACAAACAGGTGGCAGAGAATCCGGAAGATCCGGGCAGCAATCCGCCTGTTGAAGAACCGGTGGAAACTCCTTACGAGAAACCGCTGCCGGAAGAACCTGCTGTCGAAGAAAAACATCGATACGATGAACCTCTAGAAGGTCTGTCACCACTGACGGGAATGCCCTACGAGGGGGATGGCAAGGTGATCATGGTTCAGATGGAAAACACCGCAAAAGCCCGTCCGCACAGTGGGCTTAAGCAGGCGGAACTGATTTACGAAATGGAAGTCGAAAGCACGATCACAAGATTAACCACATTCTTTCTGGGTAACTACCCTGAAAAAGCGGGACCGGTAAGAAGTGCAAGGAAACAGCATATACAGCTCTGGAAGGAATGGAATTATCTTTATGTTTTCTTTGGCGGTTCAAACTTCAAGCCTGGTCAGGATATCTATGAATGGATAGAGGATCTTGGCATTACAGCCAAAAGAATCGATGGTACAAGGAGTACTACAGGGTTTTCAAGATCTGCCGATCGTGTAGCACCTCATAATGCTTATACCAATCTTAAGGTGGTGATGGAGAAAGCCTATGATTTTCAGCCTGAAGCAAGAACCCTCTACTTTGATGAAAATTTAGAGCTTAGCGGAGAAAGTGCGAAAAAGATTTCACTGTCCTACAGAAGTGACAACAGAATCACCTATGAGTTTTCTGAAGAAAAAGGGACTTACCTTCGTTTCATCAATGATGAGCCTATGATGGACAAAGAAACCGATGAGCAGATCGACGTGAGGAACGTCATCGTTCAGCATGCCAACCACTATGCCGTGACAGATACGGTGTACACCAATATCGATCTCATCGGAACTGGCGCTGCTGAATACTTTACCGACGGCGTCATGAGAAAGGGTACCTGGGAAAGAAAAGATGCCGATTCCTTTACCATCTATTACGATGAGGCGGGTAATGAGATTCCCTTTAAACCGGGTAAGTCGTTTATTCAGATTATGAGAAATGATTCTGAAGTGATATTCGAGTAGACAGAATTAAAAGCGAATAAACTGAAAAACAGAAGGCTCAAACACACATCGCTGTTTGGGTCTTCTGCTATGAAATGTATTATGAAATTAAGATTGTCTTCAAGGCTTCCTAGAGATCGTTCGTGTTGAAAGTGTCCCCATGCTGTAGATCGCCATACTCGAAGCCTCTTCTGAACCATCTCATTCTCTGCTCCGATGTACCGTGGGTAAAGGAATCAGGAACCACGTAGCCCTGAGACTGCTTCTGAAGTCTGTCATCACCGATGGCGTTGGCGGCATTGATCGCTTCTTCCAGATCCCCTTCTTCAAGGTAGCCTTCACCATGAACATAATTCGCGAACACTCCGGCGAGGTAGTCAGCCTGAAGCTCAAGTCTTACAAGATAGGTATTGAATTCAGCTTCGCTGAGCTGTCCGCGCAGGTCCTGCACCTGCTGAGAAATCCCAAGTAGTGTCTGGACATGATGACCGACCTCGTGAGCGACAACATAAGCCATGGCGAAATCTCCAGGTGCGCCGAACCGCTGACCCAGTTCACGATAGAAACTGAGATCGATGTAGATCTTCTGATCTGCAGGGCAGTAGAATGGACCAGTAGATGAACCGGCTACACCGCAGGCGGATTCCACTCGGTCATTGAAGAGTACAAGTTCAGGCTCCTCATAGGTTCTGTTGTTCTCTCTGAAGATCTGCGCCCATACGTCCTCCGTATCGGCAAGCACAACGGAAACGAACTGAGCCAGTTCATCGTCTTCAGCAGTTCTTTCATAGGGTGCTTCCGTACCCGGATTAACGATACCCGGATTGAGCATGGAGCCGATGTCGCCGCCAAGGAAGGCGATGATGAGGAAAATAATAAGGCCGAGACCTCCACCCATCATACCTTTCCCGCCTATACCTCCGATTCCTCCGGAACCGGATCGTCCCATACCTCTTCGGTCTTCAACATTTGAGCTCGTTCTTCTATTTTTCCATTTCATAATTAATCTCTCCTATGCTATGATTTGAACACAGACATTTTTAATGATAACGATTCTTAATACGATTATACCATTTTTTATATCAGGTAGCAGTTTGTACAGGCGGATATAGGTGGTGTTTGTGGTTAAGAATGTATTAACATGCTGTGCCTGTTATTCATGATTGAGCACTTTTAATGTATCTTACCTCTCTGGTAAAGAAACCATATCTAAATTCAGATAGATATATGATAAAGATGGTAATTATTCATTTGTCAGATAGTATAGCAAATTTAATGAACTGTTAAATCGAATCGGCAGTGTTGACATTGAATAAATCTTGGTATTTAAGTTATCCACAGAGAATGTGTATAAGAGTTGAAAAATGTGGATAACTTTATGTTGATTCTGTAGGATTTCGTAGCTCAAGGAACATTATCCACAGTTATGTGGATAAAATGAGCAGGTCAATGTGGATAACATTATTTCGTCAATATTTAAACTGTGCAAAACTTTCAAGGAGAAAATATTATGAAATTCATAAAAGATACGGTTCAGGCGACCTTTATCAAGAGAGAAAACCGCTTCCAGGGATATGTGGAATATGACGGAGAAATCATCATGACCCATGTACCTAATACGGGGCGTGTTTCTGAGATTCTCATTCCCGGCTGCACGGTGATCCTCAGGAAGGAAGACAATCCCCTTAGAAAGACAGCTTTCAGTCTGATTGCAGCTTATAAAGGGGATGCGCTCATCAACATCGATTCGCAGATTCCTAATAAAGTAGTTGAAGAAGCGCTGATCAGTGGCTCCATTCCTTCTCTTAGAAGATTTACACATGTAAGAAGAGAAAAGTTCTACAAGAAAAGCAGATTTGACTTTCTCCTGGAAAGTCCGGAAGGAGAAAAGTATTTTCTGGAAGTCAAGGGCGTAACCCTCGAAGATAACGGACAGGCAAGCTTTCCCGATGCACCTACATTAAGAGGGACAAAACATATAGAAGAACTTATGGAAGCCAAGGAAGAAGGATATGGGGCAGGGGTACTCTTTGTCCTTCAGATGGAGAACATGAAGGAATTCTCACCGGCATATGAGAAAGACCCGCTTTTTTCCTCTACGCTCTACAAAGCGAAAGAATACGGTATAGATGTCATGGCCTATGAATGCAGAGTTACAGAGTCTTCACTTGATCTGACCGATCCGGTACCGGTTGTTTTTGCTGAAGACAGAATGGTCTAGCTTCAGAGAATCTTAAATAGGAAACCTCATTTTTAATGATATAATAAATCAAAAATGTAACGAAAGCATGGTGAATATATTGGAAAAGAAAACAGCACCGGTCATTACGACAAACCTGAGAGATCATCTTGTTGAAGTTCCGGAGGTCATAAGACGGGCAAGCGGACTGATTATCCTCGGAAAGAGGATCAAATCGCTGATCTTCTCAACAGATGTTGCAGTGATCAAGAACACCAATGCAGATGCTGTAATGAGTGTTTATCCCTTTACACCTCAGCCCATCATCACTCAGTCTCTGATCAATGCATCAGATGTTCCGGTTTTCTGCGGAGTGGGAGGCGGAACAACCACCGGAAAAAGGGTGATCAATCTCGCGCTTGATGCGGAATTCAAAGGAGCCATCGGAGTGGTTCTGAACAGTCCGACTAAAAACGATATCCTGAAGGGTGTCCGAGATACCATAGACATTCCCATCGTCATCACAGTCATTTCGGAGATGGACGACTTTAAAGGAAGGATTGATGCCGGAGCGACCATTTTCAATGTATCAGGAGCTAAGGATACGGCAAAGATTGTAAGAAGAATCAGGGCGCTCTATCCGGAGATGCCGATCATTGCAACGGGAGGACCAACTGATGAGAGCATACTGGAAACCATTGAAGCCGGTGCCAATGCAATCACTTATACACCTCCTTCGAACACGGAAATCATGAAGGAACTGATGGATAAATATAGGGGGCAGAATTATTGAGTAATGGTGTACTGGCAGAAAACTGCAAACATTGTCCGGAATATCGAAACAGCTGTGAAGGAAATGATCCCGGGTGTCTATGCTGCCGATGTCCAAGAAATCTGGGTCAATGCATTACAGTTAAGTACTGCAGAGAAACAGAATCTGTTCTGGAACTGGCTGGTGTTATAGACATGGATAGAGAATATATGATAGAAAAGTATTATAAGACAAAAAATATGGAATAGATTGGAGTGAAGGTATTGGAAAACTACAAAGATGGGTTCAAGCGTTTTCTTGAGATTCAGGAAGAAATGAAAAACATCGGTGATGCGCAGGGTGTGCTTTACTGGGATATGGTAACAATCATGCCCCCAAAAGGCGTAGAGAGAAGATCCGATGTCATCGGATATCTCAGCCAGCTTATGTATAAGCTGGAGACCGGTGAAGAGTACAACAGTCTTGTGTACAGTCTTCATGAACACTTTGAGGAAATGAACGACAAAGAAAAGGCTATGATCAAAGCGGCCAAGAAATCTCTGGACTTCATGAAAAAGATTCCTGAAGAGGAATATCTTGAGTACAGTAAGCTTGTAGCATCAGGCGAAACTTACTGGGCACAGGCTAGAGAAAAGAATGACTATGAATCCTTTAAGCCGATTCTTGAAAAGATTGTATTCTTCAACAAAAAGATTGCAGGATACATGGGTTATGAGGAAACACCTTATGACGCTCTGCTTGATCTTTATGAGCCAGGGGCTACAGTGAAGGAGCTGGATAATGTATTCAGTGAACTAAGAGAAGGTCTTCTCAAGCTTCTTAATAAGATCAATGCAAGTGATGTGAAGATCGACAGCAGTATCTTAAAAGGCGAGTATTCCAATGAAGCTCAGAAAAAATACAATACTGAGCTTGCCAAGAGACTGGGCTATGACTTCGAACGTGGTGCAATAGCTGAAAGCGCTCATCCGTTCTCCACAAACTTCGGAAACAAGGATGTCCGAATCACTACTGCCTACAGCAAGGAAGACCCTATTATCGCCATGTATTCAACCATACATGAGACAGGGCATGCCATCTATGAGCAGAACATTCCCGATGATATTACAAAAACCAATATCGGTGGAGGAGTATCCATGGGTATCCATGAATCTCAGTCCAGATACTATGAGAATATTCTTGGACGTGACGAGAAATTCGTCGAAGCCGAGTATCCCAACATGGTGGAAGCTTTTGAAGGTCTTAAGGAATTTGCACCGGTTGATGTATTCAGAGCAATCAACAAAGTTGAACCATCACTCATCAGAATCGATGCGGATGAGCTGACCTACAGCCTGCATATCATCATAAGATACGAGCTGGAAAAAATGATGATCAACGGAGAAGTCAGTTTCGATGAGCTTCCTGAGCTCTGGGCCAATAAATACGAGGAGTATCTTGGGGTAAGACCAGAAACCTTCGCAGCAGGTGTCCTTCAGGATGTCCACTGGTCCGGCGGAATGATCGGATACTTCCCAAGCTATGCACTGGGCAATCTTTATGGTGCACAGATGCTCTATAAGGGTATACTAAGAGATCTTCCAGATTACTATGACCTGATCAAAGAGGGCAAAATCAGTGAAATCACAAAGTGGCTTGCAGAGAATGTGCATAGCCATGGCGGAACCTATGAACCAAAGGTTCTCATTGAAAAGATCACAGGTGAGCCGCTGAATGCCAAGTACTTCCTTCAGTATCTCAATGAGAAGTACAGCAAAATCTATAATCTGAAATAAAGTGAAAGACCCAGAGATGAGAAGATTAAATCTTCTGTCTCTGGGTCTTTAATATCTTCACTGCAAATTTCAAAGCTAGAGTTTTTCGATGATATACAGAATGATGGCTACCGTATTGTCCACAGCAAGATCCTTGAATTTCTCGTAGTCCATGCTGGCTCCAGTGTTTGCGTTATCTGAGATCGCTCTGATGACCGTAAAAGGAATCTGGTTTAGATATGCAACCTGAGCAATGGCTGCACCCTCCATTTCGCAGGCGGATGCATCAAAAACAAGTGAAAGATCTCTGATTTTGTCCTTGCTTGAGATGAACTGATCTCCGCTTACGATGATGCCCTCATAGGTGCCATATGCCTTGTTTCTCTGTGAGCCTTCAATGGCGAGTTTTGTAAGTGTCGCATCTGTTCTGAAGACAGAGTCATCAAATCTCGGAATTTCGCCTCTCTTCAGGCCGAAAGCCGTAACATCCATGTCATGCTGGATCAGTGAGGTTGCGATGACCACATCTAAAGGAACAATATAATCCTTCACTCCACCGGCAACACCGACGTTTATGAGGTGAGAGACCTCATAGTCATCTGCCAGGATCTGTGCACAGACTGCCGCATTCACCTTACCGATTCCCGATACAACCATAACTACAGAAAGTCCGTTGATGTTTCCACTGATGAATTCCATTCTTGCTTTGATTCTGCTCTCGCCTACAGACATGATTTTCTTCAGGGGTGCGAGCTCTTCTTCCATGGCACATATGATGCCCAGTTTTTTATTCATTCTTTTTTCCTCATACCTTCATAATTATTCGCATTTTTATTTCATTATAGTGGAAGATATTTATGCTGTCCATGGAGGAAGTTGACGGCTTATGCCACTTAATGATTATGCTGGGAAATACATGGGGCTTCCCACTTTGTGTTTTTCAGCATAAACATCAGATTTCAGAACAAATTGATGTTGAAAATCATAGCATTCTATATTATATTGAAGAATGTAAAAATGAAAGGAATGAACTTATGCAACATGAATTAAGAAGAACACAGATGCTTATAGGTGAAGAAAATCTCAATAAACTGCATAAAGCGAAGGTTGTTCTTCTGGGTCTTGGCGGAGTGGGAGGAACCTGTTTTGAAACGCTTGTAAGGGGTGGTGTCGGATTCATCAGTGTGGTGGATAACGATATCTTCACCCTATCCAATCTCAACAGACAGCTTTTGTCTTCCTATGATAATCTGGGACAGTACAAGGTGGATGCTGCACTTGAAAGAGCGTCAAAAATCAACAGATACTGTCAGGTTACAGGCTTCAAAGAGTTTATCGGACTGGATAACATAGAGAGAATCATACCCAAGGATACGGACTATGTCATCGATGCCATCGATACAGTCACAAGCAAACTTGAAGTCATCGCTTACTGCAGGGATAACGGCATTCCGATGATCAGTTCCATGGGAACCGGCAACAAGCTGGATCCGACGAAACTGGTTGTGACAGATATCACAAAAACAACAATGTGCCCACTGGCCAAAGTCATGAGAAAAGAGCTGAAAAGAAGAGGGATAGGATCCCTTAAGGTGGTTTATTCAACAGAAAAGCCGCTTGTACCGCTGGATCTTGGTGAGGAAAATCAGGATGGTCCTGTGAGCAGGCTGAAAAAAAGAAGTACTCCTGGAAGTACTTCATTTGTGCCCCCGACAGCGGGCATCATACTTGCTGGTGAAGTGATCAACAGCCTTATAGGTAGTTAGATTACGGCATTCTGAACTGGTTGATTTCTCCGATATACTCATAACCGAATTCACCCAGTTTTGCCATGAGTTCTGACTGGTTGAGATCGTATCTCTCACAAAGTGCTGGGAGAGAGGAAAAATCATTTCTCAATTTTGTGTTGATTGTACTGAGCAGAATGAATGGATCCATTTCCATGATCAGATCCTGATTGAAATTTGTTTCGATTGACATTTGTTTTCCTCCTTATAAAATCAAAAACTCATATGTTATTTATATTGTAAAGGATATCATAGCAGAATTGTAAGATGTTAACAACATTTTTAATATTATTATACCTTTGTTAATTAATTGACTATTTAATTAAGATATCAACAATAAATCGAGGATAATATCAGAGTCCACAGACTGGTTATGGGAATGCCGGCTTGTGGACTTTATGCATGTTTAAAGGTAAAATTGAAAGTAGCATATTTTTGATTAGATGAGGAAGAGGAGTTGAAGGAAGCTGTTTTTACAGCCAGGATATGAAGACATTTAGTGAATACAAAATCGGGAATCTGGTCCTTAAAAATAGGGTGGTTATGCCCCCTATGTGCATGAATATGGCTGAAGACGGTCATCCTACAGACTTTCATTTTATACACTACGGAAATGCCGCACTTGGTGAAATCGGGCTGATCATCGTGGAAGCCACCGGAGTCACGCCAGAGGGGAGAATACTTGAAAGAGATCTCGGAATCTGGAGAGATGATCAGATTGAAGGTCATAGAAAGATCGTCGAGCTTTCAAAAAAATATGGTTCAAGTATCGGTATCCAGCTGGGTCACGCCGGAAGAAAGTGCGGAATAGAATCATTGACACCACTGGCACCAACAGAAGAAAGGTTCAGCGAATCCTATGCTGTGCCGAAGGAAATGACAAGAGAAGATATTGAAGGAATAAAAAGAGCGTTCAAGGATGCTGCAGTGAGAAGTCTTGAAGCAGGCTATGAACTTATTGAGCTTCATGGTGCCCACGGGTATCTTATTCACCAGTTCCTAAGTCCTCTTTCCAATAAGAGAACGGATGAATATGGAGGTTCAAGAGAAAACAGAGTGAGGTTTCTAAGGGAAGTGACAGAAGAAGTCAAATCCGTACTTCCGAAAGACTTTCCACTGATCCTTAGGGTGTCCGCATCCGACTATGTCGAAGGAGGCATCGATATCGAGGAAATGGTGGAAATCATCAATCTTGTAAGAGAAGATTTTGACATGATCCATGTCAGTTCAGGTGGCCTCGATGTACGTCAGGAGATCGGGCTGTATCCCGGTTATCAGGTTAAATTCTCTGAAACCATCAGAAACAGATGCCAGATTCCGACCATCACAGTAGGGCTCATTACAGAAATCAGCCAGGTGGAGGAGATTCTCCAGAATGAACGGGCGGATCTAGTTGCACTGGGCAGAGTCCTTCTGCGGGATCCATTTGTAATCATAAAGCAGGGTCATGGACTGATTTCACCGCTTTTTGCCTATAAGAGAGGATTCGATTCAGGCTGGATGGAAAGAAGACGAAAATAGAGCTTCTTCATTAGAGCATAGGAAGCAGTTTAATCTGAATCAGACTTTAGGAGATGATAATTTGAACAGTTCAGATCAGATCTCTTTTGAAATGATTGCAAAAAATGGAGCGGCCAGGTCTCTTTTTATGGAGGCCGTACAGGCAGCCAAAATCGGAAACACTCCAGAAGCTATTCGTCTTATGGAAGATGGAGAAGCCATGCTCATCGAAGGTCATATGATTCATGCAGAACTGGTTACAGAATATGCACGTGGGGAGAAAATTCCGATGGATCTTCTTCTCGTGCATGCAGAAGATCAGCTCATGGCTGCTGAGATGTTCAAGCTGATGGCCAAGGAACTCATCGAGATTTATGGAAGACTGAATCAGAGTGAAGAATACAGGTAGCGATACCTGACTCATTGTGAGGATAGAAAAACGGTATTTAAGTGAAAAGCAGAAAGGGATTCAAACTTATCAATTTGAATCCCTTTTGTGTTTCATTTCAATATTCAATTGACATCCAGACATGCCAAGAAGTTCCATATGCCTCGTTTCATAAACAGTGTCGGTGGAGGATACCCTTTTTGTGAGTTTAAGATGATATTTTTAAAGGGCAACGAAAAGAAAGATGACTTCCTTTTCACTCACAAGAATACCCAATTTCTCGAAACCGCTTTCCCTTTCGAGTATCCAGTATTTATAGCCTTCGTAGGAATCGATATTCTTTTCTAAACCAGAGCCATCTGAAAAGGTAGTGAAAAACTCTACAGGATAAGGTGGTGAATAATTCTGGTCACCTTGATCTCCTTCGGATACAATGAGATTCTTCTGTTCGTCAATATAGTGTTCAACTTTGTTTATCAGTTTTTCATCGGAAGAGAAGATGATGTAATCCGCATAATCATTTCCGAAAGCGCGCTCAGATATGAATTTAAGAGACTCATCAGCTTCAGGGTAATCAATCTGCCAGTCCGCAAAATGAGTTTTTTCAAAAAAAGTTTCCTTATTCCATCGAATATAAAGGCTCATCAGAGTGATGGCTATAATGGATGCTGCGGCTATACGGAATATTTTCTTATTCATTTCTTCCCTCGGCTTTCATCCTTCTGTATTCCGACAGGAGGTTAGTGAGAAACAGAGCAATGGTAGATCCTAAGATCAGGAATGCCCACATCCCTATTCTGCTGTTTCTGGAATAATAGGAAAGGTAAAGGAGCATGAACATCAGGGCGATGATGAAAGAGAGTGAGAGGATTCTCAGGGATTTCGGTGTTTTCCTGGAGTTCGAGAATATTGCAGTACCATCAATCATAAAAGTCAGAAACAGTTCCACTAAAACTTCCATATAACAGTCTCCTTTTCATAACCGGTTTTTCTCCTGATATATATATCAATTATACGGAATTTTCAGACAGTATACCAGCTCAGCCAAAGAGATTAAGATAAATTTAATGAGATGCTCCTGGTCATCAGCCAGTGCATCTCTTTAAATTTATATTGAATTGCTCATGAAGTCCCGAACATTACCTAATGTAATTTTCTGAGATTCCAGTGAGGCTTTTATTGAAGGTGAAGTGAGAATCACCAGTTCCTTTACCCTATGGATATTGTAGCTGCTTCTCTGATAGATGATGTCATCAAGGTAAGCTGGATGACACATGATTTCCAGAACAGAGTCTTCAGGATAATTGTGGTCTTTTCTGAAATCTGTAAAATACTCGAAAGTGACAGAGTCTTTATAGAAGTCTGTCAGACCGGTAAACATCTTTACTGGAGATTCATCAATAAGCTTCTTTTCCTTATCTGTATGATAGAAGGGCAGATATCTCATGGGCAGCTGATATTTCTCTGCAATCATCAGTGTAGTCTCCAGAAGGTCGGGATGCAGATGCATATGATGATGTCCATCAATATGGGTAGGAGAAACACCATGACCTATGAGCTTGTCGATCTGAGCCGACCATTCTCTGAAGAGTTCATTCTGATCGATCCTGACGGGCTGATCCTCCCTGTATTTCCTGAAGTTCCCTTCTGAATCGACAAGTGACGGGATTTCATCAGGAGGAAGTATAGGGGTTCCACAGTCCATGATGAGATGCACGCCGATGCCCAGATTTTCATAGGGAGCAGCAAGTGCCAGGGCTTCCTCCAGATACTCTCCGTTTGCCATAGCGGTGGTTGAAGTGAGGATTCCTATCTCGTGTGCTTTAATGATCCCCAGATTCTGTCCCGGTGAGTATCCGAAATCATCTCCATTGACGATGAGCTTCATGATCTTTCCCTCAGACCTTTAATCACATCTTCAAATTGTGGAAGATATGCCTCATGGGCAAGAAGCAGCTCATCAAGGACAAGTCTTCCGACTTTCTCGCTCTGTACCAGGGGATTGGAGACCATGGCTACATAAGCATCCTCGTATTTTCCGCTGAGTGCCGCTATGCAGGTCAGTCTTTCAAAGGACTTCAGCTGCTGTACGATTCCTTCTGCAGCAACAGGCAGGTAACCGGTGGAAAGGGGTACCGGACCGTTTTTTGTAATGACTGAAGAGACTTCCACCGCACAGTCATGGGGAAGTGAGGATATTGCGCCTCTGTTTCTGGTGTTGACGACCTGGATATCGCCTTTATTGTTCGCGATGGATGAAATCAGATTACAGGCTGTATCACTGTAATACGCTCCTCCACGCTGCTCGAGTTCCTGAGGCTTTTCATCCAGAGAAAGGTCCCTGTATTTCTCGAAGAGCGAATGCTCCACATCCATGACTTCTGTAGCTCTTGATCTTCCATGTGAAAACTCTTCGAGCATATGAGAGAGCATTTCCTCTTTCTGGAAGTAGTATCTATGATATGCACAGGGAATTGCACCGAGCCCTTTCAGGAACTCAGGGGACCAGGGAAGGTCCATGATGTTCTTCATGCCGATCTCACCTGAACGGGTGACCATTTTCTCAAGCACTTCATCTTTTACAGACTCGCCATCAAGGTATACATCCAGTCCGAAAACCATGTGGTTGAGTCCTGCCATCTGTATTCGGACTCTGTCTTTCTCCACTTCAAGGATTTTTGACACGCCCATCTCCATACCGTAAGGCAGGTTGCAGACACCGATGAATTTCTCCCATCCGCTGTGATTAAGGACCGCTTCAGTGACAAGCCCTGCAGGATTTGTGAAATTGACGATCCAGGCGTTCGGGCAGAGTTCCTTACAGTCTTCTATGATGCCGAAGATGACCGGTATGGTACGCAGTGCTTTAAACATGCCACCGGCACCGTTGGTCTCCTGACCGATGAGGCCGTGGCTGAGGGGGATGGATTCATCAAGAGCTCTTGCGGCAAGTCCTCCGACTCTCAGCTGAGTGGTGACAAAATCAGCATCTTTCAGCGCTTCTCTTCTATTAAGAGTCGAATGGATTTTCATGGGGATACCCGCTTTTGATACCATTCTTTCTGCAAGAGCTGTTATGGTTTCCAGTTTTTCTTTTCCTTCTTCCACATCCACAAGCCAGAGTTCACGAACAGGCAGTTCATCATATCTTTTGATGAAGCCTTCTATCAGTTCGGGGGTATAACTTGAACCCCCACCTATGGTGACAATTTTATAGGTTTTCATTTTTCGTCCTCCATTTGTTCCAGATTTGTTATTGTTTTCATTATACTAAATTATTGGTACAAATTGTAGTGGTACGAACAATTAATTTGCGTTCCAGTCGCTTTATCCCTCATACCAGATTTATTGATAAATTTTTAATAAATGAACTTAAATAAATGATTATTGGGTATATATTGAGCTTCAAGCGTTGTATTATTCAGCATCTGATAATTGTTAATATTTTTGCCGGAAGTTATTTACAATTTGATTTTAGTTGGTTATAATCAAATCAAGAAGTTGTACCAATGAATTTATTGGTATTTATTTTTACAGCAATTCTGTAATCGTTTAATAATTTAGGAGGGAATCATGAAAATATTATTAGTATGTTCTGCAGGAATGTCCACCAGTCTTCTGGTGACAAAAATGAAAAAAGCTGCTGATGAAAAGGGAATCGATGTGGAAATCTTCGCACTTAGTGCTGGAGAAGGAAAGAAGATTCTAAAAGATGTAGATCTTGTACTTCTGGGGCCACAGGTCAGGTTCATGAAAAACGAATTCCTTAAACTGGCGACAGTTCCGGTGGATGTCATTGATATGCTGTCCTATGGAAGGATGGAGGGTGACAAGGTCCTCAATCATGCACTCACACTGCTCGAACAGAAACAGTAATGGTCTTGATCCTGATTCATGAGACGTCAATGGATTAGGGAAGATATATATTTATAGTTTAGAAGGAGGTCAAAATGAATCGTTTTATTAGCTTTCTCGAAGAAAAGTTCGTACCAGTAGCTGCAAAAATCGGTGGACAGAAACATCTGGTTGCCATCAGAGATTCCTTTGCAAGTTTAATGCCGCTGATCCTGGTTGGTGCTTTCGCAGTCCTGTTAAATAACGTATTTTTTGTTCCATGGTCATTACTCGCCAAGTATATCGGTGAGGAAAGCGCATTCATTGTTTGGACAAACACAAATCTTGCTCCACTGTTCTCCCTTATGGAAGGTGGAACCTTTGGTATCATCGCACTAGGCCTTGCATTCTCAATGGGTTACAACAGAGCGGTCAATGAAGATAAGGATGCTCTTTCAACAGGTCTTATTTCAGTAGCATCATTTATACTTCTTGGCGCACTGACAAGAAACAACGAAGCTGTTGCTTCATGGGTCACTAACTTCCTTGGTGCACAAGGTATCTTCATCGCACTTCTTGTAGGACTCGTTACACCGGAAATCTATTTTGCCATCGTAAGGAAAGACTGGGTCATCAAAATGCCTGACACTGTTCCTCCAGCCGTTGCAAAAGGATTCTCAGCTGTTATTCCTGGATTTATCGCAGTATTTTTCTGGGCAATAATCGCATACTTCTTCAATGTCGGTGCAGGAATGAACATTTTCAACTGGTTTGAAACCAACATCGCTGCAGGACTATCTGTCCTTGGACAGAACATTTTCTCCATCCTTGTGATTTCCACACTGATTCCACTCCTCTGGTTCTTCGGACTTCATGGAGCAAATATGCTGGAAGCCATCATGAGCCCAGTTTATGGAACAATGGGAATCGAAAACATCTCCAAGTTCTCCAACGGTATCAGAGCTCTGGGAACTGGAGCGGATGAACTTGCTGTATGGGTTAGAGGTTCATGGGATGCTTATGTATTCATGGGCGGCTCAGGAGCAACACTTCCACTCATCGTTGCAATCCTTGTATTCTCAAAGGTCAAGCAGCAGAAAGAAGTGGCAAAGCTTGGTCTGCCACCTGGAATATTCATGATCAACGAACCTGTACTGTTTGGTATGCCAATCGTTCTGAATCCTGTTTACTTCATACCATTTATCCTGGTACAGCCTGTACTTACACTTGTCGCATTCTATGCAACTAAAATCGGATTTGCCGGTCCTATCGTCAACAGTGTTCCTTGGACCACACCACCGATTCTTAATGCCTTCCTTGCTACAAACGGATCCTTTGGTGCAGTCGTTGTTTCTGTTGTGAATCTTGTTCTCGCATTCCTGATCTATATGCCATTTGTAATGATTGCGAACAGATATGAAGAACAGAGAGTTAAGGAAGAAGACGCAGCTTAAACATTAATTATATTGAAGTTAAATAGTCCCGGGATAAAAACTGGGACTTTTTCTTAAGAAGAGGGGGTGATTTCAGTGGTGAATAAAGAGATTCTGATCCATAAAAATATAGATGAAGTTTATGACGCGGTGGAAAAAACACTGAAACAGACATTTAAAGCAAAAGGACCTCTGCTTGGCGCAGAATTTATCCATAAAATGTCAACCGTAAAAGGTGAAGTCAAAATCAGACAGGTCGTTTCCCAAAACGATAAAAACAAAGTGCTTTCATTCGATTCTTACTGGGGAAGAGATAAAGTCATAACAACCTATTCCTTCCGTGAGGACGGACCGGATTTTACGGTCGTTCAGCTTAAAGAAGAAGCCTACAGCTCATCAACTCTCAGAAATTATAATTATATGTTTATGAGTCTGCCGATATTAAGGTCGGGATCCATGAAAAAACTGGATAAACAGCTGGTTAATCTAAAACACATGTTAGAAGGTGAAAACTAATGATAATCATAAATATGCCATTAAAAAGAGAATACATCAGAGAGCTTCTGGATCAGAAGACTTATGATGGGATAGAGTATCGATTTGTAAAACAGGAAAGTATGAAAATGTATTTTGAGGCTAGTGAAGAGTCAGAAAGAGCCGCTTCTGTCGCTAAAGCCGTCATCAAAAAATCAGAGCTGGGACCAGCCCTGTTTTTCATGGTGGAATATGTCAGATAGATTTAAGGAGAATTTCCTTTTCGGTAGTGCATCCGCGGCATATCAGGTGGAGGGTGCATACCAGGAAGACGGTAAAGGAATTTCCATATGGGATAACTGGGTAAAGATTGATGGAAAGACTTTCCGCGGAACCAATGGTGAGGTGGCAGCTGACCACTATCACAGGTTTAAAGAAGATGTCATGCTCATGAAAGAGATGGGGCTTAAAGCCTACAGATTTTCGGTTTCATGGACAAGAATTCTTCCAGACGGAAAAGGTGGAATCGAAAAGAAAGGACTGGATTTCTATGAGGAGCTCATTGATGAGCTGATCAGAAATGATATTGAACCAGTTCTCACAATATATCACTGGGACTTGCCCCAGAAACTGCAGGATGAATATGAAGGCTGGGAATCAAGACAGATCATAGATGATTTTGCAGCTTATGCCAAAGTGCTGTTCGAAGCATTTTCAGGAAAAGTGAAATACTGGATCATCAACAATGAACCCAACATCTTTACTCAGCTTGGGTATCTGATGGAGCTTCATCCGCCGGGAAAAAAAGATATGGCGACATATCTTAAGACCTATCATCATACTGCCCTTGCTCATGCGAAGGTTGTGAAAATCTTCAAGGAAGGCGGATACAGCGGATTTATCGGATCATCCATCGCTTACACACCAGGATATTCTGCTTCAGATAGCGAAGAGGATAAGGAAGCACTAAGAAGATATTATGAAACCGTCAACTGGTGGATTATGGACATCTACTATAAGGGCGAGTATCCGAAATGGGGATTTAAGGAATTCACGAGAAGAGGCATTGCGCCGGAAGTGACTGAAGAAGATATGGTTCTGCTTAAAGAAGCTGCAAGTCTGGCAGATTTCATCGGCATAAACTATTATCAGAGCGCAACCCTTGCAAATAATCCGGTAGATGGCGTTAGCCTTGGTGAATTCAATGTCACCGGAGAGAAAGGCAACTTCAAGGAATCCGGCGTGCCGGGTCTTTACAGGCAGGTCTATAACCCGAACCTTGAATACACAGACTGGGACTGGGCGATCGATCCTGACGGATTGAGACATGCACTTGTGGAAATCACTGAAAGATACCATAAACCGATACTCATATCGGAGAACGGAATCGGTGCTTTTGATGAGATTGAAGATGAGAAAATCCATGATGACTACAGGATAGAATACATCAGATCTCATATCAGAGCCTGCCATGATGCCATCGAGGAAGGCGTTGATCTGTGGGGATACTGCACATGGTCATTTACAGATCTTCTCAGCTGGCTCAACGGTTATCAGAAGAGGTATGGTTTTGTTTTCATCGATTTTGAAAAGAATGACCTGCCAAGAATAAAGAAGGATTCTTTTGAATTCTACAAGGAAGTCATCAGAACTCGAGGACAAAACTGCATGAATGAGGAGAATTTATAATGGAAGGACTTGAACTGATCTGTTTTGAAATGATTGCTGCAAATGGTTCAGCAAGATCATATTTTATGGAGGCGATCTACGCCGCCAAAGCCGGTGAATTTGAAGAGAGCAGAAGACTCATGGAAGAAGGAGAAAAAATGCTTGCGGAAGGGCATCATGCCCACGGAAACCTTCTGACACAGGAGGCAAGCGGAGACAAGGTGAAGGTTGATCTTCTCCTTATTCATGCTGAAGATCAGATGATGTCGGCAGAAACGTTCAAAATCATGGCGATGGAATTTGTTGAGATCTACAGCCGTATGAATAACCTGTAAAGAGAAGAAGAGTTTTAAAGACAGATACTTGTAACCTCTCTCCAATCAGTTATAATTTAAGAGGGGAATCGTCTGAGAATGAGGAATATAAAGGGGGGATACTTGTTGGAGGTAAAATATAAAGTCATATGCGATGATATCGCGAAAAACATTCAGGAAGGCAGTTATACGGGCAATAAAAAGCTACCTACAGAAGAAGAGCTTATTGAAATATATCAGGTTTCCAGAAATACCATCAGAAAAGCCATTGATCTGCTTACCCGCAAAGGTCTCGTCATTCCCATTCAAGGAAGCGGAGTCTTTCTTCGTAGTGTGTCCACCAACGGAGCAATCAACCTTGAAGATTTTAATGGACTTACCGAAGGGTTCGGCGTAGAGAAGGTAACAACGAAAGTGAACAGCTTTAAGCTGATTGAAGCCGATGAGAAACTCGCTGCCACAATGCAGTGCGAAACGGGCACACCGGTATATTTCATTGAAAGACTGAGAAGCATCGGTGGGAAACCGTATGTTGTAGAATATTCCTATTACAATAAGGATTATATTCCTTATCTGAGTGAAGAGATTGTTCAAGGTTCGATTTATAAATATATCCGAGAAGAGCTGAAAAAACAGATCGGATTCGTTGACCGAGTGATCACGGCAGGGATACTTAATGAGCATGATGCAAGAGAGCTGGGGCTTACACCTGGTGAACCTTCACTCATTTCAACAAACCGTGCGTTTCTGAAAAATGGAGTCATCTTTGACTACTCCATAGACATCCATAACTATAAGGAAACGAAATTCCTGAAACTCTCGAATTATCTTTAAAAAACGAATATCTGATAGAACAAGCAGCCCGGATGATCGCGAATAGTCGCAATCATCCGGGCTGCTTTAATCGTAGACTGTTTGTCTGTAAAGTCAGTTGTCCTCTGAATGATAGTTCTTTGAAATTTCTTTGTATGTTTTCAGGAGCTCATCTGAAGTGGCTGCGGTTTTGCCATCATCATAGGAAAATACAAATGAGTGCATATCTCTGTCTATGAGTATCCAAGGGTCAAACCTAGACGTACCAGGTGATGTGATGGACTGCATAAGAACATCATGATCATCCGACCATTTGAGGAAGCTCACTGGTGTATGTTCCGAAAAGTTTTCCATCTTGAACATTCCGCTGAAACGCTGCCTGGATGACAGCAGATACCTTGAGATTGTACCCTTAATGATCACTGCTGAGTCATAGAGATATTCATCACCTTCATAAATCCTGACGGGTATATTTTCGCTTACCTCAGTTCTGATTGCTGTCTGTGAGAGAAAGGAATATCCGATAACGGTTATGATGATCAGAATAAAGATGTATCCGATTTTCTTACTCATGAAACCTCCTGGTTTTGATGATGTTATCTACAGTGAGAGTGTATTGTAGGTCTCAAACCCTCACGAAAACTCACTTTCTAGCGGGTTATACTCATTCGGGAAAATCAAGTGTTTGAAAAATGTATCAGATCAAGCTCGAAACTGTTTCGCTTAAACCCTTTTTCTTCTATGTGTGTCTGTTTTAACCCGATCTTCCTTAATACCGCTACACTAGCTGGGTTTACTGTTACCGCTTCAGCCTTAATAATTGCATCTGGGAATTTATTCAAGACATAGTGCATTATTGCATTCGCTGCCTCGCTTGCATAACCATAACCCCAGTACGCTCCTGATATCTGATAATAAAGTCCAAAAATCATATTTTCTTTATCCATGCAGATGCAGCCAGCCATACCAATAGCTTTCTGATTTAATATAATAACAAACCGGTCCATAAAATTCTTGTCTGTCCGGTTGATCTGATGCTCAATTAAGTTTATACATTCATCAATTGTGGTCATTAAAGGTGTATATGTATATTTTACTGTTTCAAAATCGCTCCACAATTCAAAAAGATCATTTGCGTATTGAACATCAAAACCGACCAGTTCAAGCCTCTCTGTCTTTAACATACTCCACCACCTTAAAAAATAATTGGTACTACGCAATAAACTACGATTTGAAATAATTCCTTTAATCCACTTTCTTCTCTTTAATCTTTAGTATGTTTGAGCCGCTACTCCTCTTTTTCAAAAACAAGATAAACTTCTTTGATCTGGCCGTAACTGCCAGATTTCAAAGGGATTGCTGCAATGAAGCGCCAGCCTTCCTGACTGTACTGATCGATGACCGTTCTATGCTCAGTCTCTGTAAACAGGCCTCCTGCTTTCACTTTAATATACATGTATTTATAGATCCTCCTCACATCCTTTCATAGACATCTGATTTATGAAACTGATGTCTATATTTCCATATCTCTTCTGCTGTATAAAAGATAGGCAATGCTGCCCAGAATTCCGGTCAGGAGAATGCTGATCAGAAGGTACAAAAGAGACAGTTCATTCTTCTCCACAAGATCCACCAGAGGAAAGTAGCGGAAAGGCGTGAAGATTCTGAGAAGCTGTGGGCTTTCCATCAGATCATAGAAAATGGATAGGAGGAAAGTGGCGAATACTGCAGATAAGGTCACCGCTCCTGAGATCTTCGCCTTTTTAAAGAATGATGCTGATGCCAGCCCAGATGCGAAGAACAGAAGCATAATGAGAAAGAGCGATACGGTTTCCTTAAAGAGCGGACCCGTCAGGCTGAATTCTTCTTCGATGATCATAAAGCTCAGTAGAGAGTAGATATAGGTCAGGATATTGAAGAAGGCGATGAGCGTGATACCTGCGAGGGCTTTTGATGTCAGTATGCTTTTTCTAGTTCTTGGCCTTGTCAGCAGAAATTCGCTGGTCTTCATGATCTCCTCTTTTGAAATCATCCTTGTGCCAAGCATGGCGGAGTAGATGACACCGGCAAGAAGAACATAGAAGAACAGGGTTCCGTGATAGCCAAGAGCGGTACCCATATCCAGATCGCTCATTCCGAAAATGATCATGAGTGTTCTGGGCATGGAATCCATAAAGTTTGTGATGTCCACGCCGGAATCTGTCATCATGGGAAAGGCAATCATGCTGAGTACAAGCATAAGGCCGATACCGGAGGTCCAGTAGAAGATGGATTTTGATTCACTTTGTAATTCTCTCTTATAGATGTTCATGATAAACTCCAATCTCCATCATACATGGATTTCCTTCTTCTTCAGAATGATGTAGGATGATCCCAGCGAAATGACGGTTACGGCTGCAGATACAGCGATATATTTCAGTGCAAAGCCTCGATTCAGAATAATGTAGTTAAAATCAAAGTATCGGAAAGGACTCAGGTAAAAGAGATATTCCTTTTTGACCACCTGACTGACCATGGCTAAAATATAGAAGCTGAAGACAAAACTTAAGGATAATGAAGTGATGTAGCGGATCCTTTTTCTGGAAATACCCACAAGGATTCCCAGGGCATAGAAGATGATCTGTACGATATATCCGCCAAGAATAATAAGGAGCGTAACACCCATGTCGCTGTCTTCAACACCCAGAACAAGGGTCATCGCCCATATGCAAAGACCAAGGATGAGGTTGGTCATAGTGATCAGGGTGATTCCGGCTAAGACTTTTTCGCTCAGAAGCTTTTCTCTTGAAATGGGACGGGTCATGAGAAAATCGGCTGTTTTTCGTGAGACCTCTTTTCCTAATGCGGAAAGGCCAAGATTCATGGCCAGCACACCAAGGGCAATGAGCATATAGGTGTAGGTATAACCAAGAAAACCGTTGAAGCTCATGAAGGTATCGAAACTGATGGAAAACGCTTCAAGAAGCCCTGGCGGGAGGGATGCAAGAATTGCCTCATATGATGCTTTCTCCGACATGACAGCAGGATAGACGAAAAGCATGAGAATCAGTGTGAGCGAGAGAGAAACATTCCAGATGAGGACGGTTTTCCGATGGAACCTCAGTTCCTGAAAAAACACATTCATGACTACTCCTCCTTCTCATAATAGTGAAGGAAGATCTCCTCCAGAGTAGGTTCTTCGATGAGAATATCTTTGAGATCTGTTTTTCCCAGAATCCTTGTGATCGGATTGACATCCCCTTTATAGATGAAGCTGTAAGTGCGGTCATGATGCGTGAGATCGGATATCCCGGAAACCTCTCCCAGAGGAAGTGTCACATCCTCGGTAGTCTCCAGTGTGAACCTTTTATAAGTCTCTTCCTTGAGACTAGCCATATCCTGAACCTTGATGATTGCGCCGTCTTTTATGATGGCAACTCTGTGGCAGAGCTTCTGGACTTCACTCAGAATATGAGAGGAGAAAAAGATGGTCTTTCCTCTTCGGTTCTCTTCCTGGAGAAGATGGAAAAATTTCTGCTGCATGAGAGGATCCAGTCCGCTGGTGGGTTCATCGAGTATGATGAGCTTGGGATCATGGAGAAGACCCTGAACGATGCCGACCTTCTTTCTGTTACCGTAAGACAGATCCTCTATTTTGCGGTTGAGGTCCAGTTCAAGAAGGGTGGAGAGCTCACGGATTCTCTTAGTGCAGTCCTTCTTGTAGAAAGAAGCGGAATACTTAAGCAGATCGCTGACGCTCATATCGTCGTAATAGAATACTTCAGAAGGAAGGTATCCGATGTCTCTGGCGATCGCTTCGGAATCTTTTCGGGAGTCCTTGCCGAAAATCCTGATTTCTCCATTTGTGGGGAAGATGAGGTTGAGCATTGTTCTTATGGTGGTCGATTTTCCCGCGCCGTTGGGGCCGATAAACCCGAAGATTTCGCCTTCCCGGACATCGAGATGAATATCTTCGACACCTCTGTTCTTACCGTAATATTTAGTCAGACCTCTGATTTCTATTGTATTCATTTAATATCCCCCTAGTGCATCATTAATGTTTATCCAGATATCTTAACACTATGATTTACATCCAGAATACGCCAATCACAGTGGGATTACAAGATAAAGGAGGTTACAGAAATAATAAAAGCAGAGCACGAGGCTCTGCAGTATTATTCAGGAATATAGGGTCCGCTCTGACTGTATGTGTCCTTGAGCTGGAAGAGAATGGTATGCAGTGATTTTTTGTTTTTGTTCTTCATGACAAGATTCATGATGGTGTCGTTTGCAAGTGCTGTCTGACCATAGATGTACAGCTTTTCCACCATCTGGGTGAGGTGCTCGTAATCTTTCCTGCCGCTGATTCTTGAGGCGGTGTCTTCAATATATTCGGCCAGAAGTTTAGATGCTTCCTGATTGTATTCGGGGCTTAAAAAATCGTAATGTTCCGATATGAGTTCAGGGTTATCCATAATGTAGAGAAGGATTCTTCTTTTATCCTTTTCTTCGAGAATGATACGTTTATAGACACCCTTGGTATTCTTTCTGACCTCCTCATCATCCACCAGTTTCTCATAGACACCCGTCCACTCTTTGGGGCTGATGCATCTTTTCAGATCAAGATAAGCCCGATATTCTCCAAGAGTGATCAGTTTCTGTGTGACATCGATGAATTTGTCCTGACTCTGAAGAATCTTATAGATGCTCGATTCCATGTACAGCCAGCGGATGAGTTCATCCCAGTTGCGATCGGCACGCTCGATTCCATCCTTTACGATGATGAGCGCATCATAGAGCTTACCTCGTCCGAGATGTGACTCGGCTTCCATGAATCTGAACTCCGGAACATAGGGGTTTTCCCGTCTCAGCTGCGAAGCTTCCTCGGCTTTTCCGATCATCATTAGGAGCTCGTACTCAAGATAAAGGAGATTGTTTTTGTCATAAGGAAGAACTGTATCCTTTTCATAGACATACAGGAGAATGTCATAGTAATTGTCATAATCCTTTTCTGTGGTGATGAAGTTCTTCATGATTCTAAGGAGCGTCGTGATCTGACTGAGATCCTTAAGGCTTGTGCAGATGAGCTTCAGATAGTCAAAAATCATCTGAGATTCTCTCACCGTATACTTCTTGTCGGCCAGAGGAAGCAGTGCTTCCTGATAGACTTTGATGTAATGACTGTCAAAAAGATAATGCTCCATACCTACACTTGGAAGGCTCACCATTTCAAAGAGCAGAAGATAAAGAAGTGTCGAACGCAGATAGTTTCGTTCCTTGGATTCCGCTCTTGCCCGCTCATGCACGGACAGCATCAGGTTGAAGTGTTTTGTATAGACTTCCTTGTTACTTGTGGCTTTCAGGGTGTTATGGGACTCCATGAGCTCGTCGCGGTTTTCCCTTAGAAATTCCTCGTCAGTGGAGCTGATGAAGCTTTTTCTGATGATTACGGGAATATCCTTATAGTAGCTTCTCAGAGAAAGGATGAATTCTATGAGCTCTTCCTTGTCTGCGGAGTCTAAAATCTCTTTCAGGTTGCTTTTTGTGTTTTTCATGGATGCCTTGGGTTTCTTCTCCACTTCACCTAAAGTTTCTCTGACTCTCTCCTCTCTTTTCAGAAGAAGGGCAAGAATATGGGGACAGAGGAGCCCGTCGCTGTTACAGCTGCAGGTGTAGCCTGAGATGTCTCCCTGCTCGATTTCTATTTTCTGGCTATAGTCCTGACCCTCATGCACAACAGAGCGCAGGACGCCCTTTGCATAGGATATCTTGATCAGACTGTTTTCCTTGAGGATTCTTTTCGCTTTGATTTTTGTGATTTCAGATGCGCTGCCGATAAGTTCCTGAACGTTCAAATAGGTCCACCTCCCTGGTGATCGGTCATAGAATCGAGTATAGGTTAAATGGGGTGAAATCAGACAGATACCTGAGAATCAGGATATAGATGATCCCGATGATGATCAGGTTGAATACTGCCATGACCAGAAATTTTTCCTTGTTTCTGTCTGTATAGAGACCATGCAGATAAAGACCATCCTCCAGGGCTAGTGTGAAAAGCAGAAGGTAGATCATATAATAGGTCCTGAAATAGGTGGAACCGATAAACGGAACAAGAATCCAGGGCATAAGGTAGGAAAGATAAAATCTGTTGAAAAGCCTGATCCCGTTCGGTTCTTTCTGATAGATCCTGTTGAGTCTGTACGGCAGCTTTGAGCCGATATGCATGGCGCCAAGAAAAAGGATGACGATGAGGGTGAGAAAAAGACCGATATTATACACCATCATAAGAGATCATCCATTCCGTCAGATAAACCGTAGGTATACTGATCCAGAAAGTATCGGAAAGCAGGATAGATTCCGAATTCACTAATGAGCTGATCTGCATTTTCCTTTGATGCCTCATTGGGCGAATCTTTTCGGTATGCACGGATCATGAGATTCTTGGGTGTCTCCAGAGGAGAAATATATTCTACAATAGAGACATCGTAGCCATGCTCTTCCAGCATCAGGCCTCTTAAACCGTCTGTCAGGGTATCCGCAAGGCGCGCCTTAAGGATTCCGTGCTTCATGATGCCTTCAAAAGGCTTGTAGGAATAGGTCTTCAGCATTTCCTTATGACAGCAGGGGACAGCGACGATGAAATCCGCTTCCTTATATACACCGAAAGCAAGCGCCATATCCGTTGCGGTATCGCAGGCATGGAGTGAGAGAACCACATCGATTTTTCGCTCGTCCTTGAAATCCTTCACGTCCATGGCATGGAATTCCATGTTTCTGTAGCCCAGTTCCTTCTGAATCTGTCTTGAGGATTCAATGACCTGCGGAGAAATATCGATACCGATGAAATGACACTTCATTCTCTTCACTTCGGTCAGGTAATAGTTGAGGACAAAGCTCAGATAGCTTTTTCCGCAGCCAACATCCACGATATAGAGTGTACCCTGCTTTTTCATGGATTCGAAATTCTTCTCAAGAAGCTCCACATAGTGATCGATCTGATTATATTTACGGATCTTGTCGTTTCGGATCTTACCGTCTTTGCTCATGATGCCTATGGCTTTCAGAAGCTTTCCGGCATCTTTTGCCTTGATGAGGTAGTCCCTGTTTAAAAGTGTGGATGTGTCTTTCTGGTCTTCTTTTGTTTCGAATTTGAGCTCTTCCGTATTCATGGTGACGCCTTTTTTTGTGGCGCTGATGATAAGCTTTGTGCCCCTCTCTTTGTAGCTCAGCTGAAGCTCCTCATAGTTTGAGGCTTCTTTAAGGACATCTTCAAGAACCTTGCTGAAGGGAAGAAGCCTTGTTGCACCGTTGAAATTATAGGAAATGGTTTCGGCTTCATTAAGAATGCCGATTCCTTTGAAGGTCTTGAGTCCTGCCTTGAACTGGATTTCTATGGACTCAAAAACATCCCTGTTTTCGCTGAACCGGTTCTCCAGTCCCATAAAGAAAAAGGACAGTTTATCTACTGATGATTTATTCATTGATTACACCTCTAGCTTTCAATTTGAAAAAGTCCAGGATCTTTGTGCGCGTTCATGGTTCATGATTCTTGAAAAGGACACCTGGACTATAGACTACGCGACTCACTCTATGGTGAAAATAATTTCCCATGTCACTTCTATTATATTATATCCCAATGGCTTATAATAATGTATATATTATTCGGAGAAATCCGGCTGCAATGGGCAGCAAAGGAGAAGTGATAAGACAGAATGCAGAACAGTAAAAGCAACAGATTTGGCGTTATCATCATATTTACACTGATGTTTTTATCCCCTTTTATTGAAAATACAAGGGGTATATTTATTCCGATATTTAAAGAAGATTTTTCCGTGACCAATACGGCAGTCTCCTCCATGATCACCATAGTCTCTCTCGCGGGAATGTCTGTGACCTTACTAGGTGGAGCAGTCATTGAACGTATCGGACAGAAAAAAACCATAATCATCGGAATCCTATGTTTAATCACAGGTATTCTCATCCAGTCCCAGGCAGCCAGTTTCCCTATGTTCTTCATCGGATTCATACCGATCATCGCGGGAATCAACATCTATGGTGTGGCGGCCAATACAGTGGTACCGATTCTATTTGCCGGAACCTCCACACTGGCCATGAATCTTCTGCATTTTATGTATGGGGCAGGTTCAACCGTATCTCAGAACTCCATCGGTCTTCTTCTTGAGAGAAACATCTCATGGAGAACCATGTATGTCTTCATCGCACTGTTCTACTTTATCGTGCTCATCGGTATCCGGTTTGCAAAAATCCCGGATGAACCCCAGGTGAGGAGAGAAAAAGGTCAGAACAGCATTCTCAAAAATCCTCTTCTTTATGTATTCGGACTGGCGATGGGATTCTATGCCTTTGCAGAGCAGGGGATGTCTCTATGGCTCACCAATTATCTCAAAGATGGTTTCGGATTCAGGGAAAGTGTAGGCGCAAGATATCTTGGCATATTCTTCTTTGTTTTTGCCTTTGGCAGACTTGTGGGCGGTTTCATCGTTCAGAAGACAGGAGTTCTGAGGACAGTAATGGCCTCTCAGGTCATTTCTCTGATCCTCATGGGTTTAGGATTCCTGCTTGGTGTAGATTATATCATCATAATCAGCATATCAGGTCTCTTTTTCGCCATTGTATTTCCGTCACTCATGTCACTGGTGTCGCTGGTATTTAAGGAACGTCCGGGTTTTGCTACAGGATTCATCATGACGATGGTGGCGCTGGTACTTAATCTCATGAACCTTCTTATGGGTATCCTCACCGATGCAGCAGGACCAAAAACCTCTATTTATCTTCTTCCCCTGTCCATGCTCATTTCTATCGGATTTGTAGCCTATATCAGAATCAGAGCGGGAAAGGATATCGAAAAAGTGAAACAGATACAAGATGGAAGAGAGGGGATAGCGTAACAGATGGAACAGATAAAAGTGTTTATGGAAGAAATCAAGGAAACAGATGAAAAAGAATTCATCATAAGAGACGGCAGCCGGATCACCATCGGCCGATTCTCCATTGTGGAAAAGAACGCAGCACATAAAAACGTGCTGATCAGACTGAGATTCTACAGGGAAGAGGACAGAAATCTGCTTCGCGAATCCCTGAAAGTCATGACTAGAGGGTTTCTAAGAGACGGCACCTTCTTCAAGGTCAATATCATTGTTTCAGATGAAATCTCCACAGTGCCTTTCACTGAACTCGGATATACACTGGAAGGGATTCTCGTCAACAACAGCTATCAGGATTCCGTCATCAGGAATGAGTATCTTTTCGGTACAGACAATACAAGGTTCAATCAGTACCGGGAGTTCAAGCTTCTGGCGATGGATGGGGAAAAGGTGGAACTGAAACTGTCGTCTCCGGAAAATGCCGAAGAATATCTGGCTTATTATCTGGAAAACCGGGAGTATTTAAAGCCGTTTGAGCCGCATCGGGATCAGGATTTCTTCACCCTGAAAGGACAGCAGAAATCCCTTGATGAGAACTACAAACATTACCTGAACGGACTGGCCATCAATTTCGGGGTCTATTTAGGCGGAAAGCTCATCGGAAAAGTTCAGATTTCGAATCTCGTCTACGGCGGATTCAGAAGTGCAAATCTCGGGTATGCGCTCCACAAGGACTTTGAAGGAAGAGGCCTTATGCAGGATGCGCTGAAGACAGCCATCGACTATGCTTTTGAGGAGCTGATGCTGCACAGGCTTGAAGCATCGACCCTTCTTGACAATAAAAAGTCCCAGAATGTACTGAAAAGACTGGGGTTCAAAGAAGTGGGGATCAATGAAAAATATCTTTATATCAACGGGAAATGGCAGGATCACTATACGTTCTCACTGATTAAGGAATCATAATATACTGTTATGGGAGGTTTAATATGACAAAAGAGGAAAAAAGCTGGATCCTTCAGGATTTCGGCAATTCCGCCTACTCGATTACCATAACCACCGCAATATTACCTTTATTTTTCAAAAGCGTAGCGGCAAGTCATCTTGCCGATGCCACTTCCACCGCCTACTGGGGTTATGCGAATTCACTGGCAACCCTTCTTATCGCGCTTCTGGCTCCTATTCTAGGGACCATAGCCGATTTCAAAGGCGTCAAGAAGAAACTGTTTGCCGCATTCACCCTTATTGCAATCATCTCATCCGCACTTCTTTCCACAGTGGGAGAGGGACAGTGGGTTTATGCGCTGGTCATCTATGTGGTTACAGCCGTAGCGTTCAACGGATCGAACATCTACTACGATTCGTTCCTCACCGATGTCACAACCAATGAACGGATGGATGACATCTCCTCAAGAGGATTCGGTTTCGGATATCTCGGCGGGACCATTCCCTTCATCATTTCTCTTGGCATCATCTTAAGTGCAGAAAGGCTTGGCATCACCGTGACCTTAGCCACGCAGATGGCATTTCTCATCACAGCAGTCTGGTGGATGATCTTTACCATCCCGATGCTGAAGAATGTGAAGCAGAAATATTATATCGAAGGAAAACCGTCAAAAATCAGAGAAAGCTTCAGAGCTCTTGCAGAAACTGCAAGGGATATCGTGAAGAACAAGATGGTGCTTTACTTCATGATCGCCTACTTCTTCTATATCGATGGTGTGCATACGGTCATCACCATGGCCACAGCCTATGGCGTGGATGTGGGTGTGGATTCGGACAGGCTGCTCATCATCCTTGTGGTCATTCAGCTCGTCGCATTCCCCTTTGCTCTTATCTATGGAAAGCTTGCAAAGATTTTCGGGGCGAGAAAAATGATCATGGCCGGGATCCTTACCTATACGTTTATTTCGATCTACGGATTCTTCCTGAAGACCGAACTTGATTTCTGGATCCTTGCTATGCTTGTAGCGAGTGCTCAGGGCGGTATCCAGGCCTTATCAAGATCCTACTTCGGAAAACTTATACCGAAAAACAAGTCCGCGGAGTATTTCTCCATTTTCAACATTTTCGGAAAGGTATCTTCGATATTCGGCCCTCTGCTCATGGGCATTGTCATCAGCATCACAGGGGAAACGAGATACGGCATACTCAGTCTCATCGTGCTGTTTATTCTGGGTGCATATTACTTCCTGAAAATTAAGGATGAAAAACAGACAGTATCCTAGACGGTTGAATCGGACTTGAAATCTTCATGCTTTCTCTATATACTAAGTTAGGAATTTGACTTTTAGGTGCAGATAAAACGTAATAGGATAGACTGTCCAGCTGATTGCTCTTCTTTTAAAGAGGCAAAACAGGATGAGAGGCAGAAATATTTGGAGGTAAATATGAATTACAACGGAATCATTATTTTTGGTGAAATGGGGTCAGGAAAAGACGCTCTGGCTGATTTTATCATCGAACTTGAATCAAAGACAAAGAAATATGGTCTGGGGGATATCATAAGAGGAATGAAACCCATCGTATCCATTTCTCCTGAGTGGCAGGGAAATGAAAGAGGTTTCTTCCAGCTGGTCGCAGATAAGCTGAGAGAAATCGATATGAACATCCTCAATAAGTATGCGCTGTCCAAAATGATCACTGAGAATGCACAGCTTCATAGTGTCGGTCAGGAGACCAAATGGGAGGACATCTACGAGAATCTCAGAAGAGTCAACGAAAACATCCTGCCGATGATCGTGGGTGGAAGAACCAAGGATGATTTTGATTTCTGGAAGAAAGCCGGATTCCTTATTGTAGGCATCACAGCAACAAAGGAAAACAGATATCAGAGACTGGTGACGAGAGACGGCGAAGAAGTTGCCAAAAACAGCAATCCGAATCATAACACCGAAAAAGAAGTGGCTATGCTTGTAGAGAAAGCGGATTTCATCGCGAACAATGATGGAAGTCTTGAAGATCTTAAAGTAAAAGCTGAGGAAATCCTCGAGTTTTTCAGAAACGGAAGAGCTCAGGAAAACATATAGCAGAAAGACAGAAAACCCATGAAGGAATCCCATCTTACGATGTGGAGACTTTCATGGGTCTTTTCATGTCAGGAGTTCATTTTTTTAGCCTGATCAGAAATACAGAGGAGAAGTCTCAGGCTGGATCTTGCCCTGTTTCAGATGCTCGTAGAGCTCAGCAATGGTGGCATATCTGTAGGTCGTTACAAGCGGCGCGAGAAGACCTAAAGAGAGGAAGGTCAGAAGATACCAGCCGATGAAGGAAAGCTCCAGAACAAAGATATCCATTTTGTGGCCTTTGGTCATTTCAGAGCTCAGCGCAAGAGCATCCTTGTAACTGATGGACGGATCATCAGCAAGGATCCATGGGACCATATAATATGCGAAGATCTTGATGATTCCCGGGATGATGAGCAGGAGAAAATGAAGGAAGATGAAAAGGGTCTGCATGAAGGTCACAACGACCACATTCATATAGTAACCTGATCTGAAAGGGAAGAACAGGTTAAGAGGGGTATTCTCTCCTTTATTCCTTCTGTTCGTCAGAAAATACTTTGACATGCCCATATTAAGCGGCATAGAGATGAAAATCGACCACAGGATCGATACAAGACCTGCCAGTGCACCAAAGAGCACCATAAATGCCGTAAGGGGCAGTGCGACAATTTCCTGAAGAGAATCTGTATCAAAATTGTATCCGAAAATACCGGTACCCACTTCCATTTCTCTTGTTGCGTCCTCACCGAGTTTAAGGGTCAGATTGCTGTTTTCTCCACCGGTCAGAATGAGAAACAGAATCACAACCAGAACGCTGATCCAGAATGTACCTTTCAGAGCCTGTTTTGCGCGGCTTTTGAGCTCACTACGTGTCCACATATCATATCCTCCATTAAAACGATTTTAATCTAATGAAATTATATCGATACTGGATTAAAATGCAATAAAAATATCATAACTCGAACATTATGCCTGAACCGAATCAGAAAAGGACAAAAAAAGAAGCCGAAGCTTCTTTAGAATATGGATAGCTGTGCATCCCTGTCTTCTCTTGTGATAATCAGTTTTTCCGGATAGCTTTTCATGATTCTTCTTACTTCCTCAAGGGAGGAGCCGGGATTCATGAAGGACCTGAGATCCTCTTTTTTAATGATGAGTGGCGTTCTTGGATGGATGGAGGCCATCTCATTCTCGGAAGCTTCTGTGATAATGGAAAATCTTTCTTCCACCGTACCGTCTTTGGCTGCGTATTTTTCCAGAACACCGCCGAGATACATGATGGAATCAGGTGTTCTGACCATATGCTTTATTTTCTCCTTACCCTGCCATTCATAGAAGAGATTTGCAGGGACAAGGCATCTGTTTTCTGATGCTGCCTTTCTGAACATGGGTTTTTCGAAGATGCTTTCGCTCCTTGCATTGAAGACAAGTTTTTTATCCAGAGGGAAACCCCATATGGGCTTTTTCAGGCCTTCATTTGTCAGAACAACTGCCTGGCTTCCTGGGAAAATATCCCTCTTTTCATGGGTATACTCCGTAAGATCCTCATCCTGATACTTTTCTCTGACTTCATCCAGAACATCGATGATGTTCAGAATGTCATCCAGGCTGAGTTCAAGCTGATAACGTCCGCACATATGATCATCTCCTCATTTCGTCAGTATTGTCTTATAGATGACAGTCAGATTTTCACGGGAAACCTTCTCGGGGTGGTTTTTGAGTTTTTTCTCATTGGAAAGAATTCCATCCACATAGTTTTTGATTTCCTCGGAAGACAGAGTAGGGTTCTGAAAATCAAGGATTTCCCGAAAGATATCCGTCAGCTCATCCACGGATTCCACTTGGACAAGGTATAACAGTCTTTCCAGTTTTTCCGTGTTTCTGAATATTTTCAGATACCCGGGGTATAGCATAGCTGTTGCAATTCCATGGGGAATGAGTTTTTCTGCAGTCAGAACATAACCCATATTGTGGGGAAGGCTTGTTCCTGTCTGGGAGATCACCATACCTCCGATGGAAGAGGCAAGGAGGAGCTTTTCTCTGATTTCGATACTACAGTCCTGATTTCTCAATGGCTGCAGGCATTCACCAAAAAGTCTCAGACCTTTTTCGGCTAGAGTGTCAGTGAGAAAATTGGCTCTCGCGTTGAGATAGCCTTCCGCCAGATGGGAAAAGGCATCCACCGCTGCGCAGGAAGTGAGGGGAAAAGACATATTGAGTGTGTACCTGGCATCCAGAAATGCCAGAGCAGGGAAAATTTTCTGACCGATGTTTCTGCTGATTCCTTTTTCGGGCTGGGTCAGAACGGCATATGGCGTAGTTTCTGCGCCGGTTCCTGCTGTGGTGGGTACCGCAATCAGTGGGATGCCCGTAAGATGCTTCTTGGACAGAAGATCCCTTGCGGAAATATCATTTCTGAAGAGCACAGAGATCGCTTTCCCGGCTTCTATGGCGGATCCTCCTCCTACCGCAAGGATAAATTCGATATCAATGTCTTTGTATTCGAGATAAGCCGTATCAATGATATCGAAAGAGGGGTTTTCCGAAATCTTGTCAAAAATACTGTATTTTATGTTTTCATTCTCAAGTGAAGTGATGCAGTCTTCCAGGGAACCATTCAGCTTTGATGATCTCTGTCCGGTTACTATGAGGCACTTATGCCCGAAGTCGCGTAATTTACTGCTGTTTTTCACCAGGCAGTTCCTTCCTACGATTAGTGAAGTGGGCATACTGTAATTAAATTCAAACAATTTTACAATCCTCCTCGATTATTATTGGCTTGGTTATCAGTAACTTTGGCAATTTATGTCAATCTTTCTGAAAAAATTGCGTCATTTTTCTTGACATCGCACGCCTGGATAAGTATAATAATCTTTGTCAGTTAATCTGGTTGATTAGCTCAGCTGGTAGAGCATGCGACTCTTAATCGTAGGGCCCAGGGTTCGAACCCCTGATCGACCACCATTTAATCCGGTTTAAACACCGGATTTTTTTATTGCCTGATTTATCCTTCCGCTCAGGCTCAGATTTAAATGAGAGAGCCTGCAGCTGAACTTCCGATAAATTTATTCTTGACAACAGGATAAAGGATGCGTATAATCAATTTTGTTGTTTAATTATGGTTGATTAGCTCAGCTGGTAGAGCATGCGACTCTTAATCGTAGGGCCCAGGGTTCGAACCCCTGATCGACCACCATTTTAATCCGGTTTAAATACCGGATTTTTTTATTGCCTTTTTTCCATAAGAATATTATAATCGAGAACTTTGAACTTAATCTTAACGTTTTCTTCTTTCTGAAGAATTTTGACTTCTCCGTAAACTTAAAAGCAATTTTTTGAAAATCTGTCCGGAACCTGTTTTAACCATGAACGCGAGTGTTATAATGGATTAACAATAAAAGGCAAGGAGATAGATTGATGAAAGATATTAGACTTGAGAAACTGGCCAGACTGCTTGTTCAATACTCCACGGAGATTAAGAAAGGGGACTTTGTCTATATCAGAGCGGACGAAGTGGCTACCCCCTGGGCGAAGGCTGTTGCGAGAGAAGCCGTCAGAGCGGGCGGGCATGTGGAAGTGGTTTTGACATCAGATGAAATCAGCGAGGTTATCCTGAAAGAGTCCACAGAAGAACAGCTGAAAGAGGGAAGCCTCATAAACGAGACACTTCTTGCCAGAGCGGATGTGTGGCTTACTGCCTGGGGATCTCGGAACGTCAAGTATGCAAGCAACATAGACCCTGAAAAAATAAGGAATTCATCCATCGGCGCAAAAGAGTGGCGTAAGCTCTATTCAGACAGGATGGGCGACGGAACCCTAAGATGGTGCGGTACTCAGTTCCCGGCCTTCGGTGATGCACAGGAAGCGGGAATGAGCCTTGAGGAGTATGAGGACTTTGTCTACGGAGCGGGACTGCTGGACAAGGAAGATCCGGTTGCCGAATGGAAGAAGATCTCAAAAGAGCAGGACAGGTGGATCGCCTATCTCAATACAAAGAAAACCATCAGAATCGTATCCGGTGAAACAGATGTCACTGCGAGTGTCGATGGCAGAAAGTGGATCAACTGTGATGGTAAGGTGAATTTTCCGGATGGAGAGATCTTCACCTCCCCCGTAGAAGATTCGGTGGAGGGTCACGTGTTCTTTGAACTTCCGCTCATCTATGCGGGCAAGGAAATCCAGGGCATCAGGCTGAAGATCGAAAAAGGCAGAATCGTGGAAGCCTCTGCTGAAAAGGGCGAGGAACTTCTCTCAACGATTCTGGATACCGATGAAGGAGCGAGAACCTTTGGTGAGCTTGCCATCGGAACAAATTACGGGATAAAGAACGGTACAAAAAACATCCTTTTCGATGAAAAGATCGGAGGTACATTCCATATGGCGATCGGAGATGCTTTTCCTGAGGCAGGAGGAAAAAACAGCAGTGTCATTCATTGGGATATGATCGGTGAACTGAGAATGGAAGGTAAAATCTATGCTGATGGCGAACTATTCCATGAAAAAGGCCAGTTCAAAGATGAAGTGCTGGAAGCATTTGAAAATAAACAGTAGGAACTTATGCCTCGGAAATGGAAAGTGAACAAGAAATGGAGGTATTGAATGTGATCAAGGAATTAAACTACAGAGAAGCTAAGGGATCAGTGAATATCCCTTCTTCCAAATCCTATGCGCATCGTGCACTGATTGCTCTGTCGCTCTCTAAAGGTAAAGGTACAGTCTACAATGTCGATCTCTCCGCAGATATCATGGCAACGCTCAAGTGCCTCGAAGATCTGGGGGTTGATTTCTTCGTCAAAGAAAAAGACGTCATCATAGATGCCACATGTTTCGGTCAGAGAAGAGACCGTGTTCTGAAACCGGATGAATCAGGGTCCACATTAAGGTTCTTTATTCCCATTACGCTTCTATTTGATGAAGTATATGAGATAAGAGGCAGCACAAGTCTTCTTCAGCGTCCGCTCACGGTTTATGAGGAAATGTTCAAAGATCTCGATATCATGATCTACAGGGACAGCCTCGAGAGTATTGTGCTGAAAGGAAAGCTTGAACCTGGAAGTTTTACACTTAGAGGCGACATCAGCTCTCAGTTTGTGTCCGGAATGCTATTTGTCCTCCCTCTGTTAAACGGAGACAGTACACTGACGGTCACAGGAGATTTCCAGAGTCAGAGCTATGTGGAGATGACGGTTAAAGTCATGGAGGACTTCGGGGTCAGTGTGAGCCGTGAGGGAAATACATACTTTGTCAGCGGGAATCAGGTTTATGTGCCTAGAGACTATGCTGTCGAAGGCGATTATTCCCAGGCAGCCTTCTTTTTTGCAGCAGGAGCCATTGCAGGACACACAGAGGTCACAGGGCTTAACCATGCCTCAATTCAGGGAGATATGGAAATTCTGAAAATCCTTGAAAAAATGGGGGCTAAAGTTCAGATGACCGAAAACGGCTATGAAGTGGAGCGTTCGGAAATCAGAGCACTGGATATCGATATTTCAAACACACCCGATCTTGCGCCAATCCTTGGCGTTCTTCTGTCACTTTCAGATGGGACAGGTAAACTTCTGAACTGCGACAGGCTGAAATTCAAGGAGTCAGACCGTGTCCAGTCGACCATAGAGCTCATAAGGAGTCTCGGTGGTGAAGCAAGGGAAGAAGGAGACGCCATCGTAATTGATGGCAGAGAAAGCCTTCGAGGAGGTTATGTACACGCTTATAATGATCACAGGATCGTAATGGCCGCGGCAGTCGCTTCCCTAAGGTGCACTGAACCGGTGAAGATTGAAGGGTTTGAAGCGGTCAAAAAATCCTATCCTGAATTCTTCAGTGACTTCGAGAAAATCGTCAGATAGCGTAAGACTACCCAATGAGAAAAGTTCCGGATTTTTGCAAGATTATTCTTGATGTCCACAATCCCATATGTTATACTTCGTAGGAAGAAATCTTTAATGCGGTCCAGAGAGGCTGAGAAGATATTAAGCAGAAATAAAGAGCTTATTATACCTCTTGTCTCAACGGCAAGAGGTTTTTTATATTATTAAGCGGGTACAGCGATACCCTATAAGGAGGAAATTATGGCAGCAATCACAGCAAAGAAAAAAATGGAGGTAGAGAACAGGTTTCTCACCATCACTTCAGGGAAGGACATCCTTCTTGCCCTGCAGCACCTCATTGCCATGTTCGGTGCAACAGTTCTTGTCCCAATGCTTACAGGCTTAAACCCTTCAGTGGCGCTTTTCTCGGCAGGTGCCGGAACACTGATCTTTCATCTTGTCACCGGGGGAACAGTTCCGGTATTCTTAGGATCATCTTTCGCATTTATCGCAGTGATCAATATTGTAAAAGAAGCAAACGGCGGAGATCTTGCCTATGCACAAGGCGGAATATTTGTAGCAGGTATGCTCTATGTACTGGCATCATTACTGGTCAAAAAGGTGAAATATGAGACCATCAAGAAATTTCTTCCTTCCTATGTAGTAGGACCCATGATTATCGTCATCGGGCTTACACTTGTCCCAACAGCCTATGGAATGGCACAGGGAAATCTTATCCTGGCCTCGGTAACACTCCTTACAGCACTGGGCATCAACCTTTTCGGTAAGGGGATGCTGAAGCAGATGTCCATCATCACAGCAGTCGCAGTAGGATACATACTTTCACTGATTCTAGGACAGGTGGATACAACAATCATAACAAGTGCGGCACTTCTGGAGATGCCTGCTTTCACACTGCCGAAGTTTAATCTTAACGCAGTGCTTACCATAGCTCCGGTTGTCCTTGCGGTGTTCATGGAACATGTCGGCGATATTACAACAAACGGACAGGTCGTCGGAAAAGATTTCATCAAGACCCCAGGTCTTCACAGAACGCTCCTTGGTGACGGACTTGCAACAGCGTTTGCAGCTCTTGTCGGCGGACCTGCCAATACAACATATGGCGAAAACACAGGAGTACTTGCAATCACGAAGAACTATAATCCACAGCTGTTGAGACTTGCAGCAGCCTTCGCAGTAGTACTGGCATTCGTCGGAAAGCTCGGTGGAACACTGAGAAGTATTCCTACACCGGTAATGGGTGGAATCAGTATCATCCTTTTCTCCATGATCGCGCTCATCGGTGGAAAGACACTGAAGAAAGCCTATGAAGACAAGGAAGTCAAAGTGGAAGCGAAAACTGTGATTACAGGTCTTGCAATACTTGTCATCGGACTTGCACCAACCTATCTTCCTGCTGACATCGCATCATTCTTTACCATAAAGATCACTGATGCCATATCCTTAAGCGGACTGAGTCTTGCAGCAATAGCCGGAATAATTCTGAACTCCGTGTTCAGCATGTTCGGAAAGAAGCAGAAATAATATAGACAGAAATTCAACTCGGCATTCTCAGTTTTCTGGGATGCCGGGTTTTGATTTTTTCCTGAAATTCACAGTGAAGAACAAATCATATTCAGGAAGACTCTGCTATAATAAAAGGAATAAGAAAAGAGGGTGAAGAGATGAAATTAACGGAACTGATTGAGGGACTGTCCTCATCGGAAATCAGAGGAACAATAAATGAGGAGCTGGAAATCGGTTCTGTAACCAATGATTCCAGAAAAATTGAAGATGGAAGTCTTTTTGTGGCGATTAAAGGCTATCTTGCAGATGGACATCACTATATGGCTGAGGCGAAGAAGAGGGGAGCGGCTGCTTTCATTGTCACTGAATTTCAGGATGGTGAGGATATGCTCCAGATCCGAGTGGAAAATGCCAGAGAGGCTCTATCCTTTCTTTCGGCGAAACTGAATGACCACCCCACAAGAAAACTGAGGATGGTCGGCATCACTGCGACCAACGGAAAAACAACCACTAGCTACATCCTTGACCATATCTATACTTCAGCCGGCTACAAGACCGGACTCATCGGCAGCGTCATGATTAAGGTGGGGGAGAGGTTTGTTCATTCGGAACTGACCACTCCGGAAAGTTCGGATCTTCAGATCATCTTTAAAGAGATGGTAAAAGAACATGTGGATAAGGCGGTCATGGAAGTATCCTCATCGGCTCTTGAACTTTACAGAGTGAACGATGTGGATTTTGATATCGTCGCTTTCAATAATTTCAGCAGAGAACACATCGACCAGCACGGAAGCCTTGAGAAGTATTATGAAGCCAAGTCCTCCCTTGTAAGAAATGCAAAGGTCGGATCCTTTGCTATCCTCAATATGGATGATGAAGTGACTTATGGCCTGAGGGGAGAGACAAAAGCTAAGGTCATCACCTTCTCCACAAAGGATGAAAATGCGGATCTTTTCTGCAGCGATCTTGATCTTTCCACTGGAAGGGCCAGATTCATCCTGAAGATCAGACAGGATATCGTCGGGCTTGACGGAATGATTGAGAAGGGTGAATATCCTGTACACCTCAGAGTTCCCGGTTTTCATTCTGTTGTGAACTCCCTGTCTGCGATGGCCATGGCTCTTGTCGACGGTGTAAGGATTTACGATGTCATCCGAGGAGCTGAAACATTCACGGGAGTGGAACGTCGGTTCCAGTATATTTATGATGACGAGTATGTGATTATTGATGATCATTTCGCCAACATGAGTAATATCGATATGACTCTTGAGAGTCTTGTGAAATTAAATTATAATAAGCTTCATCTTGTTTATGCCATACGTGGAAATCGAGGACCTACTGTCAACAGAGAAAACATCATTACACTTCTGAAATGGAGAGACAGGCTCCATATGGATGAAATCATCGGAACGAAGAGTGTTGAGTTTGTCACCACAAAGGATAAAGTCACTGAAGAGGAGATGACCGTTTTCCATGAAGAACTTGAGAAATCAGATCTTACGGTTACAGTCATTGAGGATCTTAAATCATCCATCAGGTATGCCATAGATAAGGCCGAACCTGGGGATGTGATTTTACTTGCAGGATCTCAGGGAATGGATCATGGTGCGAGAATTGCGCTGGAATATATTTACAGCCAGAACCCGGACAAAGATAAGGAAAAACTCTTTGCACCTCTTGTGGGTAGAGTATCCGATATGGCTTAACCTCATTTAAAGGAGTTGAAAAGAAGAGCTTAACGGCTTTTTGTGTCTATGAAAGAGAAAATATTGGGAATCATCGGTGGGATGGGGCCAGAAGCTTCAGCCCAGCTATATATGAAGATGATCAAAGCCACAAAAGTGAAAAAAGATCAGGAGCACTTCCGGATCATTATCGACAGTAATCCTAAGATACCGGATCGCACAAGAGCGATTCTTGGACTTGGTGAGAATCCGGCACCATATATCGTGGAAACCGCAAACAACCTTAAAAAAGCAGGCGTAGACCTTGCATGCATTCCCTGCATCACGTCACATTATTTTTATGATGAGATTACTGCGGGGACAGATCTTCCGATCATTCATGCTCTTCAGGAGCTGAATACCTATATTCATGCTGCATATCCTGGAATCCGAAGAATCGGTGTTCTGGCAACAACTGGAACGAAGAATACAAAAATCTTTGACAAATTCCTGAAGGATGTCTCCATTATTTATCCTGATGACAATATTCAGGAAGAATATGTCATGGAGGCGATTTATGGTGAAGGAACTGGGATCAAGTCAGGTGTGACGGAGGGGAAACCTGTAGAACTACTTAAAACTGCAGGAGAACATCTCATCGGGAAAGGTGCTGAAGTTGTCATACTCGGCTGTACAGAGATCGGTCTTGTTCTGACAAAAGACTCACTGAGTAGACCCGCAATCGATCCTATGGATGTCATGGCTGAGGTCATGATCAGAAAAGGAAGAGAATAAGAAGAAGCAAATAACTGCCGTTGACGGTGTCTTAGCTATTCTCAAGCAGGGAGTGATATGGTGAAATACGAATTTGACAGCGAAATCAGAAAGCTTGAAGGGAAAATCAGGTGGAGCGTAATCTATTTTCCATATTCAGCAGAGGAGAAGTTCGGGGTAAAAGGGAATATTCCTGTTCTCATCACAGTTGATGGACACAGCTACAATCACACCTTACTGCCCTCAAGAAACGGACATTATCTCGTATATAATGAATTCATAAGACAGGCCGTCGGCAAAAACATTGGCGACACGGTACATGTTACCCTGGAAAAGGATACAAAAGAACGTATATATACCGTTTTGCCATATATAGAAAACGCGCTCAGAGACAGTGGTGTACTTGAGCGATATCTGAAACAGCCGGAATACTTGAAGCGGGAGCAGGCGAATTATATTGAGGTTGCGAAAAAAGAAGATACAAAGCAGAACAGACTGAACAAGCTCATTGCCATGCTTAGTGAGCTGAAGTAGTTTACAGCGTTCTTTTATAAGAAGGAATGTATAAAGACTGCACTAAAGGATTAAACGTCCTTCGGTGCAGTCTTCATTTTGAGACGATATTTGAAGAGGGTCTGTCAAAACTGACTGATTTTATATTTCTATAAGTTGAGCGCTTTATTTATGACAGTTTTTATCTTGCTGACGCTGGTAAAAGCTATTTACCGCTTTCCCAGGGAATGGTTTCTATTTCCTCTCCTCCAAGTTCCTGATTAAGGAATCTTGCAAGGGTGAAGAGATAATCCGACAGTCTGTTCAGGAACTTATAGCAGTGAGGGAAAGGATCTACATTCTCTTCAAGAAGAAAACGTACAAACTGTCTTTCACATCTTCTGGAAACTGAGCGTACCACATGCGTGTATGTCGCTTCTTTCTTTCCTGAGAATATGATGAATTTGGTCTGTGGCGGCATCGCATTTGTCATCTCATCAATCTTCTCTTCAAGAAGCAGAGCATGACTTTCGTCGAAACGTACTATGGTAAATCCTGAGGAAATCTCTGTACCGAGATTATAAAGTCCGTTCTGTATATATCTCAGGAATTCCATGATCTCGTTTTTCTTCGGAAAATCGCTTCCTTCTTCTATAAGAGAATTGAGATAGCCTAGAGAAGCATTCACTTCGTCTATCTGGCCGTTCAGTTCAATTAAAGAGGATGACTTAAGCATTCTCTGTCCGCCTAAGGTTCCTGTTGTTCCTTTATCGCCTGTTTTTGTTACTATACCCATTTTTACCTCCACGTGTTTTGATTACTTCTATTATAAGGAAGAATACATGACTTGTGTTCTAAAGATTGTAAATTAAGTGAGAATTATCATGAGCTGTGCTGAAGAGGTATCCATTTCCTGTATGAGCAGGGTGATTGAAATTGGAATTCCAGAGAATTATAATAAGAAGTACACCGAATCTGATGCGTTTATCTGGTCTAAAGATCTGCTGGGAAATACCGTCAGATTATAGCTGGAAAATAATGGTGAAGATAGAGTGTTTAGATCCTGTATGTTTCAGAAGGATTGAGAATGCTGATATTTGGCGATTTCAGCCGTATACGGAGGATGTTCGGCTCTGAATTATGATTTTTAATTTTTTATTATCCGTTTTAATATGAGATTCAATCAGTTTTGGGGCTACAGAATGGTTGCCGGAAAATAATATGGAAAATAATCGAGAAAAGCTGTTGACACTGATAATCCAAAATGCTAATATATAGAAGTCGCCTGACAAGAGCGACAAACAATCAAAACAAGTTCTTTGAAAATTAAACAGAATATAGGTAAAAAACAAAGTGAACTTC